>CAZHOS010000014.1:16293-24986 GCA_964534605.1 uncultured Candidatus Saccharibacteria bacterium | reverse complement strand
ATGCCTATTTATTACTCAGGCCTAGCTGCCAGTCAGCATAGGCCGCCAGCTCCGCCTTGGACTTTATGGCTTTGCTTACGGATGAACCACCGTTATGCCCAGATTTGTCCTCAACGCGTAACAGTACCGGGCTGCTGCTTGAAGTTGATTGCATAATTGCAGCCATCTTTTTGGCATGAAGTGGGTGCACCCGAGTGTCGTTCTCTCCTGTAACGAAAAATACCGATGGATACTCTACGTCCATCTTTACGTTGTGGTACGGACTCCACTTTCTCAGCCATTCAAACTCTTCCGCTTTTTCTGGATCACCGAACTCATACACCCATCTGCCTGCGATCAAGAACTTGTGATACCTATATAAGTCTAAGACTGGCACCTCGCAGATCACGGCCCTACATATATCCGGCTGCTGAGTCATAACCGCACCAACCATTAAGCCGCCGTTTGAGCCACCATGGATAGCAAGCTCGTCTTTAGAGGTATAACCAACATCCTTTAATCTTTCGGCGCAAGCAATAAAATCATCGAATGTATTCTGCTTATTAGCTAGGCTTCCATCCATGTGCCACTGCTCACCGTACTCTCCGCCTCCTCTGATTATAGCTATCGCATACCTTCCTCCCTTATCTACCCACGGCATCCACGCACTAACATAGCTGGGTGATTCCGAGATACCATGACAACCATAGCCCCATAAAACTGTAGGTGCAGGTTTATCTTTTGGAGAGTCCTTCCTGCTCACGATGTATATCGGGAGTTTTGTGCCATCTTTTGAGGTGGCCCATTCTTTATCTACCCTAAAGCTTTCTGAATCATAGGGTGTTTCCTGGCTCCAGTAAGGTTCGTAACTATCATTGAGTGAATCATAGCGTAACGTCCTGCGAGGAAAGCTCATAGACGTTACAGTGAGGTAAAAATCAGACTCATACTTGCTGCACCGAACCCAGGCCATTGAATTATCCGGAGTAGGTATCTTCTTTTTCTGGCTACCGTCATACTTCATGGAGTAAATCTCTTTCGCCCCGTCAATAAGATAGGTTACGAGAAGCCTGTCTTTAGTAGCATTAACGTATTCAAGCAGATGCTCTTCTTCATCAATAACTAGCTCCCAGTCCTTTAGATCTGGGTGCTTCTCTTCGTTCACCTTGGTGCGCAGAAGCTTGTACTTATTGGCATCTAGATCTGTTTGTATATAGATATAATCCCCCAGAGTCAGCGGGAAAGCTAAGGCGCTTCCATCCTCAATGACTATCTGCGTCGCCTCTTCTTGAGCATCATACCGATAAACAGCATTTGTATTCCAGTTCTTGGCAACTACAAAATACAGGTACCTTGCATCTGCAGATAACTGGTAGCTGTAGAGCATGTCATCTGCAGGACGACCTTCACCAAAGATCAGTTTGTCCTTACTCGGATCTTCCCCGAGTTTATGAAAGTACATTTTTGTATGCATGTGTTCTTCATTCTCTGGGACCTCGCCTCTATTTGGACATCTGTCGTAGTAGAACCCTGTGCTATCGGGGAGCCACGCTACAGATGAATATCTCGCTCTCGTTATTACGTCCTGCGTATCTTCGTTCTTATCCACGTCTTTAACCCGAAGGGTCGCCATCTCATCGCCACACTCAGATATGCCGTAAGCAATGAGCTTTCCGTCCCTGGAGACATACCAGTAATCGAGACTAGTGGCGTTGTCTTCTCGTACGCTCTTAAGGTCTATAAGTAGCACAGGGTCTCCCTCTAAGCCATCCTTGTAATACACCTCTCCCAAGTCCTGGCCCGAGAGTCGCTGATACCAGAAATACCTATCCCCTCGCTGTAGCGGAGCACCTACGTCATCTACATGAAAGCCTTTAGATATGAGTTTTTCATACTCATCAAGCAAGCCTGTGCTACGCAGGATATCGTCTGTAGCGCTGTTCTGCTCCTTAGTCCAAGCCTTGACGGAGCTATCGCCTGATTCTTCAAGCCATCTATAGCTATCTACGACTTCATGACCATGAAGATTATCTGTCACTGGTTGCTTTTTGGTATCTGGATATTTTATTTTCATTCCTAACTATAGTACCACCTCTGTTATAATGCTTCAAAATGAGCAACTAAATGAAAGGTTGGTTTAGAAACTTGAGTTCGCTAAAAATTGGGATTGTAGGGCTGCCGAATGTTGGCAAGAGCACCTTGTTTAATGCGTTGACCAAAAACAACGTGTTGGCTGCAAACTACCCTTTTGCAACTATCGAGCCTAATACGGGTATTGTGCCGGTACCGGACGAGCGTGTCGGCGAGCTAGGCAAATTGTTCGATGCTGCCAAAGTTGTACCAGCCACGGTTACGTTCGTGGACATTGCTGGAATTGTCGAGGGGGCTAGCAAAGGCGAAGGTATGGGAAACGCATTCCTGAGCCACATCCGCGAGACGGACGCCATTGCCCAGGTAGTACGCGCCTTCGAGGATAGCGACATCCAGCATGTTAGCGACAGTGTCGACCCAGCCCGCGATATTGCAGTAATAAATACCGAGCTTATCCTGGCTGATCTGCAGGTAATCGAGAACCATCTACCCAAGCTCGCGCGTGATGCTAAGGCCGACAAAGACGCTGCCAAAAAGGTAGCTGCTCTTGAGCAAGCCAAGGTCGAGCTAGAACAAGAAAAACTGCTCAGCAACTCGGATAATTACACCGATTATAAGGAGTTGATCTCGTATCTACAGCTGATGACCATGAAGCCGTTTATTTATGTGTTCAACCTACGTGAGGACGAGATCGCCGACCAAGCGAAGAAAGACACACTAAGCAAGCTAGCACCATCCGAGCGTGTCGTGTTTGTGAGCGCCAAAATAGAGCACGAACTAAGTACGATGGAGCCCGAGGAGGCAGCAATGTTCCTAGACGAATACGGCCTGGCAGAGTCTGGACTAGAGCGCCTTAGCAAGGTTGGCTTCGAGACCTTACAGCTGCAAACGTATCTGACGGCAGGCCCTAAAGAAGCCAAGGCCTGGACCATCCCTATCGGCGCCACCGCCCCCCAAGCTGCCGGCGTCATCCATACCGACTTCGAGCGTGGCTTTATTAGTGCAGAGATCGTCAGCTATACCGATTTGATAGACCATGGTAGCCGCCAAAAAGCGAAAGAAGCCGGCAAACTACGCCAAGAAGGCAAAGACTACGTCATGCAAGACGGTGACGTCGTCGAGTTCCGATTTAACGTATAAAACGCTATATATGGTGTGGGTGTTTGCTTTTTTATCAAATATATAGCGCTTTTGCTTGCATTTTGTGATTTTTGATACTAGTATTTAGTCATGACGAATCTTCGTCCGGTCACACACGAATTAGGCGATTTCTTTGCCGCAGGCACTAAGCTCGAATTTAGTCGAGGAGAATACATCATTAGACCCGAAGAGACACCTTCGGGCGTTTTTTATATTGAGTCCGGTTACATCAAGGCCTGCAACACCACCAAGTATGGTGAAGAGAACTTACTGGTGGTCCGCAAGCATGCCGAAGTATTCCCCCTTATCTGGGTAATGACCGGCGACAACCGCAGTGTTGGTTACGTTGCCCACACAGATGCTGTTGTCTATAAGCGAAGCGTGCAGGACCTTGAAAGGCTGCTGGAATCATCCACAGATGCTCTTAAGGAGGTGCTGCACGTTACAACGGCTATGTACCAAAGCCAGGCAGAGAGGGTCAACAGCCTGGCCTACCGCACAGTGCGCGAACGTGTGGCATACTTCCTATTAACTCTGTCGCGGCGCTTTGGCAAAGAAGACAAGCAAGGTGTCTTGATCGAGCTACCCCTAACCAGAGCTGACATAGCCAGCTCTATTAGTGCCACCCGCGAGACTGTTAGTCGAGAGTTCTCTAAACTCACCAAAAAAGACGTGATTGCCCAGCAAAGCGGCCGCATTATTATCACGGATAAAGAATACTTAGAGAGTATTATATAGTCACCGGGCCATAGCCCACACCACTCCCTGGTAGAGACCCCTGTTAGTTGCTAGAATATAAGCATGAGCGCTATATCTCTTTCGTTCTCGCATGTTCCTGACAACCTCAAAGGATGCCTGCGGTGCACATAAACATCCTGCACGCAGCAATATTCAAGGTACGCTGGGTGCGCGTACTGCTGGCGTTGATGCTCGTCAGCCTAACTAGTGTTGGCTTCCAGCTACTGCTACCATCGGATAGAAGCAGCAGCCAGGCGCGTCTGGGTAATATTGACGTGCCGCGTATGACCAGCAGCCAGATACGTAGCGTGCTGGAGTCACTAGACAACAGCTCTTTTGCCTCCCTGCAAGTTGGCAACGAGCAGTACACCAAGCAGCTGCAAGAGATCGGGCTGAGGATAGACATAGACGAAGCCGTCAAGATCGCTAGCTATGATACTCGCGACAAACTGATCCCCTTTAGTGCTCTCTGGCGATTTAGCAACTCTGTACAAGAAATACCTTACGTATACACGCGCAGCGTCGCCGACGACTTTATAGCCGAGATAGCCGAGATATCTACAACCGTCCCGCAACCAGCAAGTATTGTTAACGATGACGGAAGCCTAAAAGTCTCCCCTGCCGAACCAGGGTTCGAGGTAGACCCAGAAGAAGCCGTAGCCGCGCTGGGACAAATAGAGTACCAGGATAGAGTCGAGATAGAAATACCACGCCAAGAGATAGAGCACGAGTTTGGTACTCAACAGGCGCTGGAGCTGATCGAAGATATAGACAGCAAGACAGAAGGCGGCATAAGCATCCAGGTCGAGGGCGAGAGCCCAATAAGTATCAGTGAGAACGAGATCACAGGGTGGTACGAATTTACAGAAAAAGACGGGCAGTACTCTTTGCAGCTTAACGAAGAAGCCGCCATGCAGCGACTAGACCAAGTGGCCAATCAGCTAAGTCTGCCAGCCAGCAATACCGTTGTAGAGCTGCGGGACGGTAAAGAAGTCGGCCGCACAGAAGGTCGCACGGGCGCGACTATCGATAGATCACGGGCGCTGTCTGGGATCAAACAGATCCTCGAGCAGCCAGAGGGCTCTCGCCAAGTTTCACTCAACCTCGTCGACGTCAAACCACGCGTGGTCTACAACAATACCTTTACCCAGTCCAGCGCTGGGCTAAAGCTCTTTCTGCAAGAAAACTTGCAGTCCAAGGGCATCTTTGGCGTTAGTGTCATAGACTTGGACTCTGGCCTACAAGCATCCTACAACGGCTCTCAGGTGTTCTTGGCGGCCAGCACTTACAAGGTGTACGTCGCTTACTACGCGGCCAGTCAAATAGAAAAAGGCAACCTCAGCTGGAACACCAAGCTACCAAGCGGACAGACAATCGCCCAGTGCTACGAAAAAATGATCGTCATATCCGATAATCCCTGCGCAATAGCTATCCGCGATAAACTAGGAGCGCAGAATATCAACAACGCTCTCCGAAACATCGGTCTGCCAACTGCAGGCTTTGCTAGCTCGGCCATTACATCTGCCAACGAGCTGTCATTATTCCTGCGCAAGCTACATAACGGCGAACTCATGAACCAGCAACATACCAACCAACTAATCGACATGATGCGCCGGCAAATACATAGGCTGGCCATCCCAACGGGCGTCGCCCCAACACCCGTTGCCGATAAAGGCGGTTTTGTACTTAACTACAACCACGACACAGGCATCGTTTATGGCCAGAACCGCACCTACGCTATCACCATCCTCTCGCAAAACAAGTCCAAGTCGCAATTAGCAGCTGTAGCCAGGGACGTGCACGAATTTTTGGCAGCTAACTAGGCTTTGTGTAGCAGGTAAAAGCGCTCGATGTTGCCCTTGCTTCCGGCAAGCTCCGAGTCGCGCTTGCCAGCAATTACCCAGTCATTATCCTTTAGCCAATGCTCAAAATCTGTCAAGATTTGGCGACGATCTTTACTATTTTTGACAACGCCGTTGTTCAGCTTGATACCGCGCGACTGCTGTACCTCGAACTGTGGCTTGGCCATCATAAGTAGCTGAGTGTTCTTGCTAACAAGCTTAGAGACAGTCGGAAGTATTTTACTCAGGCTAATAAATGACACGTCGGCAACAACGATATCTGCGGCCTCCGTACCCTCGGGCCAGGCAAAGTCGCGAATATCTGTTTTCTCATATAAGTCAACGCGTGCATCTAATCGCAGCTTGGGGTGTAGCTGGTCAGTACCGACGTCAACTGCCACAACGCTCTTCGCTTTTTGTTGCAGCGCATAGTCCGTGAAGCCGCCCGTACTACTGCCAATATCTAGCACCACTTTACCGGCAAAGTCCACACCAAGAGCCTCCGCTGCACTAGATAGCTTGTGTCCTGCCCGGGATACATAATCTTCTCTCTCTAATATTTGGATACGCTCAGAGCCCTGCACCTTCCAGGCTGGCTTGGTGATAATCTTGGTGCCTAGACGCACCTTGCCACGCTTAATAAGGTCTTGAGCCCTCGAGCGGCTCAGGCCCTTCTTGCTGACTAAATACTCATCAAAACGCATTATCTAGATTATACCTTCTATATAAAGTCTTCACCCCATTGCCTCTCAAAAACATACAGACAGACCTAACCGCCAATGCGTCTCCCTCCACAAGACCTTCGTGGTCGGTAATATGAGGCTGCCAGTTATCGCCAATATACTGAATATTATCAATACTGCTTTTTCTCACCGCACCGCAAAGGAAGTCATGTAGGGTGCGCATGGATCCACTAACAACCCTAACGGAAACGTCTCCTTCATCGCCAAAAAACTCTTCTCTACCAACCCTTACCGTAGAGCTGCCCACCCAGTTCGGCAATACCCCCTGGAGCTGACCATCAACGACCTCTAGCCTCAATTGAGGCAACGTGAATGGCGGAACAAGAGTGATGTGTCTTGGGTAGCTATCCAAGACCTCGCCCTCATCAACATCTTCAAAAACTGCTCCAATAAATCCCCTGGCTAATTCCGGCTTGTTCATAACGTTATCAAGTCCTCGGGTGGTGCATATATCATGTCTTGGTAGGTGTAGCCTTCACAGAGATGTCGCTGGATACAGTACATCCCTATTCGCTCTGCTAGATTATGCCAATCATTTCTACCTCTTGCTAGCCACTTAGACTCCTCCTCCGTTGGAGGACCCTCTCTGTGTGTCGCTGGATCCTCCAAAAAGCTAGCCAGCAACTCCTCAGCCTCTTTGCCTAAACCGCTTATATCTTCGACATATTCCGCACAGTCATGTATTTCCGCGGCATATGCCAGTCCTTCAGTAGCAGCTAGCTCAATAATTGAGTCGTCATTTATGAAGTTCATTCTCGAGCAATGAACGCCCTCATGTGTCGCCACCCATGCATAATAGTCCTCACAGCCCTCCATCTTTTTTCTAGTTATTTCGTATTTCTTAAAATAAAAAGAGCACTGACTAGCTGAATCTGCCGTAGCTCTATACCCAACATCTCTTGGGCACAGCTCTACTTCTACCGTATCTATATCCAAAGGTATTCTCAAAGACTCCCGAACGATCGACTGACCAAATTCTAAGCATGGCTTTAAAAAGCTTTTAATATACCGCCTATGAGATCTTTTCCAATTATGTTGTCCGCCCACCCATATAAATTCTATGGGGCTCAGAGTCATTTTTGGCGCTCTCGGTATTCTCCACTTTCTACGTCGACTGATATTATGTCTTCGTTTTTGATAAATACTGGCACCTTGACGGTAAGGCCTGTCTCTAGCCGTGCGTCCTTTGTGATGCTACTGCTGGTATCACCCTTTACGGCTGGCTCGGTATACTCAACTTTTAGCCAGACATTCTTGGGTAGCTCGAGGGTAATTGGGTTGCCCTCGAAGAGTACTATTTGCACCTTTAGCTCTTCGGTTAGGTAGCCCGTATTGTCACCAACCATGTCAGACGATAGCTCGTGCTGGGCGTAGGTTTCTTGGTCCATAAAGTAATACGTGCTGCCATCGTTATATAGGTATTGGACAGTATTCTTGGTAACGTCTGCCTCGCCAATATCTTCGCTACCTCGAAACGTCTTTTCGACTACTTTCGCGGTCTTTAAGTTACGCGCCTTGACCGTTACAACACTACTACCACGACCCATCACTTTTTGGCGGTAATCAATTGATTGCATCGGTTCGCCGTCCAAGGTAAAGATGCGGCCTTTTTTAAGATCTTGGGGGTTAAGTGCCATATGTCTCCTCTAATAAGTTTTGTATATTGTCTGCCCGGCTGCGACCAATGATGCCCATAGTCACGGATAGTTCTATGTTTGCCAGTAGCGTCGGCAAAACATCCTCTGCCTCGTGTTCTTGACGCCTTAGGCAGGCAACAGAATCTAGTATCTGGCCTCGCACCCGAGAGGTATCCAGCCAGTTGCCGCCCAAGTTGTTGGACGTTTCGATTAGGCTACCCGAGCTAATAGCAAAACTCTCGTTAACGAGCCGCCAGATGTCTTCTAGATTCTTTTCCACCACCCTATTCTACTACCCGTGGTTAACGAATGGTAGTAGGGCTAGATGCCTAGCGCGCTTGATCGCCTTGCTGAGGCGTCGCTGCTGCATCTCTGTTAGGCCTGTCTTGCCACGTGGCTCGATCTGACCAAACTGGTTAATGAACTTTTGCAGAACCTTGACGTCCTTGTGGTCAAAGTACAATGCGCCAGTATTACTCATCTTTATCTTCTTACTCATTTCTTATTCCTTTCATTTCTTATTC
>CAZHOS010000014.1:14016-16193 GCA_964534605.1 uncultured Candidatus Saccharibacteria bacterium | reverse complement strand
AGTATTACTCATCTTTATCTTCTTACTCATTTCTTATTCCTTTCATTTCTTATTCTTTCATTCTCTTCTACTGCTCTTTTGATCGAGTTGTCCCAGGTTGCCCTAAGAGCAACGCTCAACAAGGGGCAATCGCTACCGATCTGTCTTTCTCTTTCCCATGGCCTGATTGTACCTCCAGATGCATAAAGCTGCATATCCCAAAGGTAGTCTTCCGACATCTCACCGCCTCCACCATACATCTCTGCTTCTGGAAGCATGTGGCCATAGTGCGGACTCTTTGAGTCTCGATACCTTTCGTACTGATTCCACCATCTGATGTCCATCGGTTCGTAAGGGCCGATAAATCCTTTTTCATACTTACTTGGATCAGGATACCTTTTCTCCGACATAGCGCTCCATCCTCCACCCATTAAATTTGCATAGGTTTTTGTGAATTTACTTCGTAAAAACCTATTCCACTATGAGAGAGGAATCCCCGGAACGCCAAGCCTGGCGTCCCGCGGCTAAGGGGGAGAAGTCATCTTCCCCCTAAGACGTTAAAATGGGATTTCTGAAAGGTCAATCTCCCCATCAGGAACATCAGTAATCACCACGTCCTTATCCTTTGGCTTGGATGCTGCTGGACTTGGGCTGCTCGACTGGTAGTCGCCGCCCCCACTACTATTCTGGTTGCCACCACCAACAAAGTTGAAGTCTTCTACGACTACACTTACTTTGCTGCGCTTTTGGCCATCTTGCTCCCATGATCGGAACTGCAGGCGTCCGCTTACTAGGATACCGCCGCCCTTCTTCATGTACTGAGCAATTATCTCGCCGCCCTTAGCCCATGCATCGCAGTCGATGTAGTCGACAGCCTCTTGCTGCTGGCCGTCGGCACCCTTCCAGGTGCGGTTGACTGCCAGACTAAAGCTTGTGACGCTCTGGCCGTTTGGTGTTGTTCTAGATTCTGGGTCCCGGGTTAGGTTTCCCATCAGTACTACTTTGTTAAATCCCCTCATTTTTTCCTCCATGACAGTTTTCGCAGGCAGGTCGGCAAAGCCGCCTGACTCTGCCAAAAACTTCTTGGTGTATCTTGGATAATTATCCTTACGGGTCACCTGACAGCAGTACCTTTTGTACAGCAGCCAGGCGCTTCCGCAGATAATTTCCAGCCTACGCTCAAGCATGGAGGAAAAAATCCTCGCATACCGCATGCTTAACTGTTAAATTACGTTCTTCGTCGTTTTAGCGAACTTTATTGATCGCTGTTTGTTTAAATATTTTACTACGCCAACTATGGCCAAGTAGATTATTTAAATACTTTTAAGATTTTTCGTCTTCTTTAGGATCTTTTTCTTCTTTAGCTTCGTCTTTAGACTCGGCTTCTGGCTTTTTGCGCTGTGCTTTGGCCTCTTTGGCCTTGGCAATAGCAGCGTGGTCTAGCTTGGTCACTAGAAAGCGTATGACTTCCTCGGTGATCCCTAGAGTAGACTCGATCTTAGTGATCGAACTACCAGCCATCTCTACTGTATAGAAGGCGTAAACGCCTTGCTCTTGACCCTTTACAGGGTAGGCTAGCTTGCGCTTGCCCCATACATCGTCAGACACAATCTTTGCATTGTTGTCCTCGAGTATTTTTTTTACTTTTTGTGCGCCTTTTTCTAGATCTAGGTCTAGGTCTGGGTGATACACAATAGCAACTTCGTATTGTTCCAAAAAACTAATAGCTCCTTCCTCTGGTTAAAAGGCATACAAAAATTGTAAGCCTTAGCCCATGTCGCCTAGTGCGCATGAGCTGAAGTTGATTAACGCATAATACCACCTCTGTTAACTTCGGTCAACTTTGTGTAAACATGTGAGATTACACACAAAAAAACTTGCGTAGTGCATGCAAAAGTGATTATATGGATATGACTGAGCGTCATATTGCGGGTCTCCCGCCATCAAATAGGACTATCGATGTCCTAGACGCTCGGCGAATGCTAGCTATAGTCGGCGCAGCCGATGAATGCACATTGAAAGGAGGGTTGCTAGTGCGTTGGAAAGATTACACCGGATATCTTCGAGATCCGGTGGCAGCCGCAGGCTAATCCGCACTTGGCTTCCTTTTATGCACTCAAACACTGAGCGAGAATTGCGAGTAGACAACTCATCCAGTAATATCGGATGGCAAGTTTAATGCATACTCCTTACTCGTT
>CAZHOS010000014.1:0-13916 GCA_964534605.1 uncultured Candidatus Saccharibacteria bacterium | reverse complement strand
GACAACTCATCCAGTAATATCGGATGGCAAGTTTAATGCATACTCCTTACTCGTTTGATCCTGCAGTAGAAACTGCCGGTGCATCCTGAAAACCTCTGCTTAAGAAGTTAAATAATTTGCACGGACGGCGCGAGCCAGTCCATCGCAACGCCCACATATTGGCGTTCTTAGCAGGTCCAGGTCTCGCAAGCTTTGCTTGCAAATTCTTAGCCGAGCTAAGCTCCGCTAAGAAAAGTACGATCAGACTCTCGCAGTAGTCTTCATCAAAAACACACTGCGGGCCAGACATTAATTTGTCTGGCCATTTTCTTTTTAGCTATTAAGGCTCGTTCCTAGGTCTTCGGCTACCTTAGATGGATCAAGGTGTGAAATGCTATGAGCCCATACGGTCCTTACTGGGTCGCTAGATATAGAGAAAAGGCGCTTACCCCTAAGTATCGCTCTAGGCAGCTTCTTATCCCTCCAGGCTTTTCTCCAATCCTCTGCAATCGGCTCTAGAGCTAGCCTGGCAGAGTCACCAAGTATGAGTCGGGCTATCTCAATACGCCGCTGCTGGTCATTGCTGCCCAAGAGCTCTTCAATGATTAGACCCTTTTGATTTGTATCCACACTCCTACTCTTTAACTCTGAATACAGAAAGCTCCTGACGGCCCCATTGCCCAAAGATATCCTTATTTGACCGCTTTCCCATAAAGCTCTTCTTGTCTTTGGGCTAATCATAGAGAGTTTGGGCTCTGCATAAAACCGCTTAAAGTGTGTGCCTCTGTCAGGTATATAGCCCGACGCTGATAGCACCACCAAATTAAGGCGATCACTCCGAGTTTGTGGCGGCACAACACCCCAATACATCCTGTGATACCTAGTGTGCAGCTTCCTAGATACCAGCTGGATGCGTGAAGCCCTGATAGCAGAAAGACCCTCGTCCAGATCTCTGTCTTTAAAATCTGCGCCCGGGTGGAAATGATGGTGATTGTCGTCACTGCCCCCAGCGCGTGAAAGTTCGCCAAGTAGAGGTAAGGGTATGCCTAGCTGATCTGTTGGTGAGGCCCCTCTCATATACCTAATATATATGAGGCATAACAGTTTGTAAGTTTGTTATTTACAACTATAACAAAAAGACTAAGCCGCTTGGCTTTGAGTGCAGCTTGAAACTTTTGGGCGGTTACCGCATGAATGCGTGATGCATAAAAAGATTAGAGGTACTAGATCTCACAGAAACATAGCTTCATTTTGGATAGCCTCTAGAGGTCTCATTGTAAATCTCTCTCAGGTTTAAATAATCCTGGATTCATTCCAGGATTATTTATTCTGCTCTGAGAAAGGGATCCCCAGAGAAAACCACCTGGTTTTCCCTGCCGCTAAGGTAAAGAAGTCATCTTTCCCTTACCTAAAATCGACGTCTATAGGGATCTCATCAGTCCCATCAGGCTCTGCCGACTCTCCACCACCAAAGACATCCTCCATGCTGCTAACGAGAACTTCGCGTGGGCGGGATCCGTCTTGCTGCCCTATAATCCCCTGCTCCTCCATGGACTCGATAATGCGAGCTGCCCGGGCATAACCAATGCGCAGACGTCTTTGCAACAAGCTAGTGCTGGCTTTGCCGCCCTCGACAACAACACGCACAGCATCCTGCCACATATCGTCGTCGGCATCCATGCCAGCGCCTTCCATCGGGGCGACTACGCCACCCTTGCCGTTTAGCTGCACTGGCTGGCTAACGACCTCGTCATCGTACTGCGGGCCTTGCTGTTTGCGCAGGAAGTCCGTGACTTTAACCGTTTCGTCATCGTCTATAAATGCGCCCTGTACACGCTTTGGCTTGGGCATGCTAGACGTCGTAAACAGCATGTCACCCATACCTAGCAGCTTCTCTGCCCCAACACTATCTATAATAGTGCGGCTGTCTACCTGGCTGGCAACTGTAAAGGCAATTCGCGCTGGCACGTTGGCCTTAATTAGACCGGTGATAACGTCGACACTCGGCCTTTGTGTGGCGAGCACCAGGTGTATACCAGCAGCACGGGCCTTCTGGGCAATGCGCACAATCAGCGCCTCGACATCGCGGGCGGCCATCATCATCAGGTCAGCTAGCTCGTCGATGACAATTACGATGTATGGCATATGGTTCTCTTCGCTGATGGCGTTGTACTCGACAATATTGCGCTTCTTTACATTAGCGAACGTTGTTAGTCGACGCTCCATTTCAGCCACGGCCCATTTAAGTGCGCTAATACACTTCTCTGGCTGCGTAATAACTGGCGTTAACAGGTGCGGGATGTCGTTATATGGCGTCAGTTCGACCTGCTTAGGATCGACAAGGATTAGCTTGAGATCGCTGGGGCTGCTGCGGTAGAGCATACTAGTTAGCAGTGTATTGATCATGACCGACTTACCGGAACCAGTCTGACCAGCGATTAACAGGTGAGGCATTTTGTCTAGACTAGCGATCTCGGGGATACCGGCGATATCCTTACCAATAGCAAAGCCAAGGCCACCGGGTTTGAGACTCTTCCACTCGCTGCTGTTAAGTAGTCCGCTGAGGCGTACAGTCTCGCCTTTTTTGTGAGGAACCTCGATGCCTACCGCCCGCTTACCGGGGATTGGCGCCTCGATACGTATCGACTGAGCGGCCAAATCTAGAGCAATATTGCTCTCTAGGCTAGTAATCTTGGTCAGTTTAATGCCGCTTGGTGGCTTGAGGGTAAACTGCGTTACACGCGGACCTTTATTAGCGCCGTCGATATCTACGTCTATATTAAAGTTAGCTAGGGTGTCGCGGATGATCTCGGCGTTCTCTTGGATATCGCCGGGGTCGGCCTTGTCTTGTTTTTGATTTAGCAGATTAATGCCTGGGTACTTCCAGTTTGGATCGGCCACCACTGACAGTGCCTCGTGGTTTTCTTCGGGTTTTAGTGTTGGCGTAGAGTTACGGAAGGTCGAACGACGCTTGACAGGCTGCTCGGGTGCATCAACCTCTGGCAGAGGTGTGCTGCCCTCGTTAACCTTGAGCTTCAGCTTGCTTTGCTTCTTGTTTTTTAATTCTGCAAGCGAGGTCGAGGTGTCCGCAGGCTTAAGGCTACGACCACCGCCCTCTGGCTTGATAAAGCTCCATACTTTTGCCAAAACAGCTAGAGGCGAAACGCCAAACGTCAGTAGAAACGCCACAGCTGATAGGGCAAAAAGTACGACGAACGAAATATAATTGTTCAGGAAGCTCAAGAAGAGAGAACTTATCCAGTGACCAACCATACCACCATAAGATCCGTCGCGGGCTAGCTCTGCCGCGTCTGCCCTATCGACAAATACATGCAGTAGGCCAGATAAGGCAGCTAGGCCTGCCAGACCGAGCAGCAATTTGTTGCGGGGTATTAACTTTTCTTCGTGGCGGAACTTGAGTATTGCTAAATATATAAGGACAGCGGGTACAGCAAAGTACGCCCCGACACCCACCAACCAAGAGGCCGCGCCGTGCAAGGATTCGGGTAGCGCCCCGCCGATACCAAAGCCACCCAGGAACATCAGGGCTGCAATAATAATAAGTAGCAACGAGAACAGCTGCGCCATTAGTGGTGAGCGCTCTTTTGCTGCGGCCTTTTTGGATTTAGCTTTGCTGGATGATTTTTTGGATTTTTTCTTTGCCATGATTCTAATTAGGTGCACACTATATGCTGCGACTGCCTTTCTATACGTACGGTAGGTGTGCAAGTCATCGCTGTAAATTGTAGCAACTACAGCTTGTCTGTACCATTGTAATTATGGTTACATACAATAGTATAGCATAATTTACAACAATAGACAAGCTTATGTTTAATTGTCGCTCAAGGAGGAGAGGCGGAAGAGCCCTAGGCCAGCCTCGGTAGTAGCTGCGATAAAACTATCATTTATTTGGGCGCCCACTACTCCAACTGGGTTATCCCTATTGGCGGCAGTAAATGTTGTGCCATCATCTGTACCTGCGTCTAGATATTGCGGACCCAGCTCATTATCTATAGCCCACTGCTGTCCGTTAAATAACGGGAAGTCCACGCTAGCTACTAGCCAGTCAGGGCTGGGGGCTATCATTGATACGACTGTTAGATATGGAAACTCCTGGGTGGCCCTTAAATCTACGCTATCTGTACCCGGCGCATCTATGCGCTGCCCTACCGAGTACTCCAGCACCTCTCCAGCCGCTATGAGCATGTCTAGTTCCGCCGCAAACGTGCCTGTTGCTCCAGTCTCGGCTATCAGCTCTAAGCCGGATGTGGCGCGAGTTCCGCGCTGGATAACACTACCGGGCGTCTTGTGAACAACCGCCACAAAAGGTGACACATGCGGGCCAGCCGGTAGCGTCTCTGGATGGGTCTCTACACTCCAGGTTACATCAAACTCGAGAGAATAGTCCTGTGACTGGGCGGCAGGTTCTGGTTCTGGTTCTGGGGCTAGAGCTTGTTGCTCTAGCATAGCCAGCTCTTCATTAGATTGGATACGTTCTGGTTCTGACTCTTGGCCAAAGAACCAAAACAGCCCGGCGCCTACCAAAAGAATTACTACCGACAAAAAGAATCTGTGCTGCTTCATCCCATCTAGACTACAGCCAATCTACACGACTGCCAAGTGGGTGCACTAAAAAATAAAATTCTACAGCAGGCTGGCCAAAAAATCTGGTGAAGTCTACTTTGCTTTACTTAGCTTTATAATCACACCAACAACGGCTATGCCGATAATCGGAATTATTGGCCAAGCCGCGTCCAGGACGCTGTTTAGGCCCCTAAAGTTGCCGGTGCCAAGCTCTAGGGCTACCCTTAGGCCCAAAAATACGGCAAAGCCCATAAACCCGAAGATGGCCGGCCACTTCGACTTGCTTAGTCGTGTACCTTGCTCAGCAATGTTCGCCCTATTGGCGATAGATGTTGCACGCTCATCGCGGTAGCTAGATAGATTATCCCCTAGTTTTTCTATAATATGGGTTTGCTGATTAACCATATCTACAAGGGACTCGGGCGTCATCTTCTTTTTTGTATAGATGAGTAGCACATCATCTACAATCTCTAGCTCACTCTCTAGCCCGTGCGCAATAATTTGCTCAATCACATCGGGACCTATAAAGCTCAGGGCATCTACGGAGTAGCCATTAGGTACATAGACGTCAAAATGCTCGCTCAAGACCCCAGCGTCGATCTTCTGATCTTTCTTGAAGTTATGGCTAATATTGCTGCCTAAGAAAGAGTTATTCTTGCGGCTATCTATTAATATGTGTGGTAGCTTCCGCGGTAGCCTGTGCGCGCTCACCTGCCAATAATGATCCTTGCGGCTCTTGCCGCTGCCCGTCGTGTAGTGATGCTGGAAGTAAGCCGTACTACTATCACCGATTAAATCACCCTGACCAATCCAGCTATTGGCCCTGGGCAGTATTGTTTTATCCTTAAAGGCGTGCAGTAAAGTAACAACCCCATCAGGAGACGCCTCCGGGTGGGTGGCTTTAAACTCTTGCTTTTGCTCAGCTAGAGACTTGCCGACAACTGCCTTGTTCAGCCAATGGTCATCATTTGTTTTTATGCCAAACCTCTGCTCACTTACTGATGACGGCATTTGCCAATCTGCCAGATTATGCATAAACTCCAGACCATTTGCATCTGCGAATCTTTTATAGAGCAGTTCTTGTTTCTTGCTACGCGCAAGAATGTTGCCAGCATGGCTAACTACATAAAGCACACCTACTGCAGTTGCCGCCAACACTAAATAGCCTATAGCAGGCACGGCCGAGATAAACGAAAAGCCAATCGAAGCAAACAACAGTCCTCCCAAAACAGTAAATACGCGAATAACTATCTTATCGCGTGAAAAATTCTTGCCCGCCTGCGCATAAGTAAACAGCTCTTGGCTACTAACTGGTTCTGTTAAAGGATTTGTATTCACACAAGCATTATGTCACAAAGCCATAACCAAAAGAATAAAAACTACCGCTAATTAGCTCCGAAACGCCGCAAGCGGCACCTATTACTACGCGGTTGCGTTAGCAATAAGCATTGAGTATGATTAGGTTACGGTATTCACACTGGCGCAGACCTCAAGCTCTCTCCAAAGGCTCAGTGATTCCTGTACTGGCACTACAATTCACCTCAATGATGCATATGTTCTCTTTGCGCTCATCTTAATAGTGGCAGCTATCTCGCTGCAAGCAAGAAGAAGTAAAAAAGACCCAAGTAATCCTAAAAACAAGCGCAACCACTATCTAGTAATTGCGCTTACGCTATCTTTAGTTCTAATCTACTTTATTCTGCCCGACCTTAACTACTGTATATAAGATGGCTGGAGCTTAAGTCGAACTAGATTTGAGTATCTAAGGAGATGCCACCTCTAATTAAAATACGAACGATTCTTGACGATTAATTTGATTAGCAGAATGGATATAAGCACTCTTAGTATGTCTTCTATCCCAAACCTGCTCCCGGCAAAGGAGGGTCCCGTTAGCCCAAATAGAAAATCCAGGGCTCCTAAAAATATTACTGTTGAGTACGAGCACAATGCCCAGAACCTACCTGCACGCATCCTATCTACAAGGAAGAATTGCCCAACAACAAAGAACAGTATTATATAGGGCCAAAGAGATATAGAGCCTGCAAGGCCGAAGGCCGCAAGAACAGGCACAACAGAAGGACTGGAGTTAAACACACCCCATATAGAAAGCGCTGTTAGTATACCTAAAATAAGAAGCACGAAGTTAACCGCATATATAATCTGGGCAGCAATTGGTGGTTTTTTACTGTTATCACCAAGTACCCATTTCTTCCAGCCAGTCCTTACCTGCTTTGAAGGAGCGGTCTGAAGGGTCTGTGCTACCGGCTGGCTCTCAGTAACTGGTTGAGGTCCTGCAGGCTGTGGCGCATTAGTAGCTTGGGCTCCAACAAAAGAGCCAACTGCGGTTTTCGCTTGGTCTGTCTGCCAGCCATTAGCAACTAGGTCGCCTACGACCTGTTCTCTCGTCTTACCTGCTTGAAGTTGATGTTCGATATATTTTTTTGTATTTTCATCCATAGCGAGCAAACCCTATACGTCCTGACAGACGGTTTCTCCACTCTCTAAAAGAATGCGAATTGCCGCTTGCCTCGTGCTGGCATCGTCGTCGAACTCGCTACCGGCACATTTACCTGGCCACTGGTACTGGATGTCTCCTAAGACAAGTCCAGGAGGGGTCTGAACATTGGCAACTGTAGTAATAGTGTATTGATTACCCGTATTTGGATCATTAAATTCTGGGTTCTCAGCAAAGAAGTCCAGCCCAAAGTCCGAATTGAATGATTCAAGCAATGTGCTTGGGAATTGACCGTTGTTATTTGCAGAATAATTTGTTAATTCGGCGCTCAACCTAGCTAAATCGTTTTGGCGCTGCACATCCCTCGCTTTTCTCTCTGGGCTGTCTAGCTCCTCTACCCTCTGGTTGGCGCTATCTAGGTCTGATTCTGTAGCCTGTAGGTCGTTATTCAAACTACCGATCTCATTGTCTTTGCTATCCAGCTCGCTTTTTACATACCAGCCAGCAGCCACGATGCCCGCTATGACTAAAACAGTCACAAGCAATCCTACAAACGCAAACCCTTTATCATTCTTCATAAAAACCACCCTTATATACTAAAAAATTCCTTAAAGATATCTTAACATAAGAATGTTGCTACTCATGCTTACCTCTTTGAATACAATTTGCTCGGAGTGCTGACTAAACCTTACAAGTGTGGGATTTCTCGTGAGGACAGCTTGGAGTGGCTGTGTATATAGCGCCGCCCTTCAAGCCCTGCCAACGAAAATATCCAAAAGAGCCCGCAAATCAAACAAAAAGGGCGGCTTTTGCCAACCCTTCTTGTTTGCTGATCTGTGGGATTTAGGATTGGGAGCGGATGGCTTTGCGTAGTTCGGCGAAGCGCTTCTGCTGATCCTCTACGGAATCTTCCTTTTTGTCTTCTGGCTGATTGTCGTCACCGCCGTCTTTGGGTCCAGGCTTGCCTTTGCCGCCAGACTTACCGCTAACGACATTCACGACAGGGATCACGATTGGGCTACGCTGTGTCTGATCGTAGAGGAAGTGTGTGACGTGGTCCTTTATCTCGGCCTTGAACCTATCGAGGTCGACTCGCTTGAAGCGCTGCGTAGCAGCACGTCGTAGCTCGCCGCGGAACATGTTCATTAACTCTTCGTTATCGCGGATGTAGATGAATCCGCGGGTGATGATATCTGGGCTGGTGAGCAACTGTCCGCTGCGGCGGTCGATCGTTAGCACTACAACCACTAGACCAGCATCTGTTAGAAGCAGGCGGTCTTTGACGACGACGCCCGGTACTTGCTGCCCAGAGTCATCGATAAGCACTGCTCCAGAACTTACAGCATCTTTTTGGACAGTCGCCGACTGGTCCTTCTCCTTAATAATCAGCGCGTCGCCGTTATTGAGCATAAAGGTATCGCCCCTAGCCATGCCATTGTCCTGGATAGCAACGTCACGGTGATAAGCGCGGTGGTGTGCCCCGGCATATATTGGCGTGAAGTATTTTGGCTTGGTGAGGTCTATCATCTCGCGCATTTCGTCGCGGTAGGCGTGGCCAGATACGTGCAAGGGACCGACGCTGCCGTCGATATCCCATGTTGGTGCGCGGAACAGCTTACAGCCAAGCTTGGCTAGGTTGTTGCCGATACGCTCGTAGGCTGGGCCATTACCTGGGATAGGTGTAGAGCTGACGACGACCGTGTCGCCCTCGCGTAGTTTGATGTGGCGATGCTCGCCGATACTCATACGCGACAATGCGGCACCAGGCTCTCCCTGCCCGCCGGTACACATGATTAACATGCTCTCGTCTGGCAGGTTGGCAGCCTCGGCAAGCGCTACGATTGTGTTCTGCGGTACACGCAGCAAGCCAAGTTTTACGGCCAGCTCGACGTGCTGCACCATACTGCGTCCGTCGATAGCAACCTTGCGCCCTGCCTCGCTGGCACTGTTGATGATCATCTGAATACGGTTGATGTTGCTAGAAAAGCTGGCTACGAATATACGACCAGGCGCGTTCTTGATAACGCCGTGGAAGCTATCTTGCAGCGTATGCTCTGTTGGCACACGGTCTGGACGCTGAGCGTTAGTGCTATCGCTCATCAGCAGTAGCACACCTTCTTTGCCAAGCTCTGCCAAGCGTTCTGTATCGCTCGGGCGCTTGTCTAGTGGTTCTGGGTCTAGGCGGAAGTCGCCTGTATTGATTATACGTCCAACTGGAGTGTCGACCACCACACAACTAGACTCTGGGACAGAGTGGGTAATGCGCACAAGCTCTAGCATAAAATGCTTACCGACAAGTAATCTCTCGTGGTTGTCCATGTTCATCTCGATGAAATCTAGCTCGTCGACAATCGCAGCAGACTCTGCCTGGTTATTAAGAGCCTTCTTGACTAAACCAATAGTAAAGTTAGACCCATACACAGGTGCTGGATACTTGGTGATTGTGTGCGGCAAACCGCCGATGTGATCGAGGTGGCCGTGAGTAATGGCGTAGCCTTTAATCTTGTGCTTGATGGTTTCTAGGTAGCTAATATCTGGTACGGCGTAGTTGATGCCGGGTAGATCCATGCCGAGCTCGTTACCACAGTCGATGATAATAGCGTCGTCTTCGTACTCGAGGACCATCATGTTTTTTTCGCCGATAGCGTCCTGGCCACCCAGGTGGATGACGCGCAGATGGGGCTCTTCTTGGAAGGCGACCATGTTGGCGCGCTTCTTTTGTGGCTGCTGGTCAGCGATATGGGCGTCGTCGATAGTGCGTGAAGCAAAATCGTTAGTACGGCGCTGGGCGCGGATAGCCTGACCACGGCTCGTGCTAGAGCCCTGCAGTGCTAGACCGCCTTTTTTACCGCCACCACCTCGGCCTCGTTGTTGTTGTGAGCGTGAGCCACCACGGTTGCCGTGAGGCTTCCTTGGCTGAGACTTACGGTCAGCTGCGTCTGGCTTGGTTGGCTTAGTCGGTTTGGTTGGTTTCTTTTCCATAATTTAGTTTTTCCTTTGATAAAAATTATTTGATAGAAATTTGTTTCATAACGATGGGTATCTTGGCGAAGTCAAACTTGAGCGTACTTCGCATACCGCCGTTGTAAAGAGCTGCTGCAGGATGATACAGCGGCAATACAACTAATGGTCTGTTTTTAGCGCCCCATTTTAGACGCTTCGGTTCTCCGTGGTCCCTAGATATAACCAGGTCCGGGAAGAAAAATTCTCCAGAGTGCCGGCCTAAAGTCACAACGATCTTTGGATCTATGACTTCTAGCTGATGCTCCAAAAAAGGTGCAAACGCTTGTTTTTCGCTAACACGAGGGTCCCTATTGTCTGGGGGCCGATATTTTACAATGTTAGTTATATATACTTGAGAGCGCTTGAGATGTATACATTCTAGCATAGAATCCAGTAATTGTCCAGATCTACCGACAAAAGGCTCACCCTGCTCGTCCTCCTTTTTGCCGGGTGCCTCGCCGATAAAAACAATGTCTGCGTCGGGGTTGCCAGTCCCCATTACTAGCTGCGTTGCATCTGCTGCCAAATCCGGACAAACATTTTGCTTAAGTATGTCCTTCGCAATATCGTCAAGCTGCCGCTGTTTAGTCATTTTTTTGAGGCTTAGAAGGCCTTAACTCAACAACGCTACCAGAATTCTCTGTGTTTTTTACCGTCTGTTGGGATGCGTTAGGGCGAGCGGCAGTTCTTTGCCTATCCCTTTCCTCTGCTCTTGCCTTTGCCTCTCTACCTCTAGAGGGGTGTCTGCTAACACTGCCTCTTGATCTTTCTCTGAGATCATTCATGTTGTCTTTAAAGTCGATAACTTCGCTCATATTACCCTCCTGGCTAGCTTATAGATGGATGGTGACTTGGCTCTTCGCACAGGGAAGAGCCAAGATACAGCATCTAAAGATTACTCTTTGGCGGCCTTCATGCTCAGATTAAAGCGACCCTTCTCGTCGATAGCGAGTAGCTTTACGTCTACCTTGTCGCCTTCACTCACGACGTCGCTGGGGTGGCCGACACGCTCGTCTGCCATCTCGGACACGTGCACAAGGCCGTCCTTGCCGGGCATGATGTTTACAAATGCACCGAAGTCTAGAACCTTCATAACCGGGCGGTCTTTAAAGACCATTCCTGGCTGCGGGTCTGTTACTGGTTGGTCTGTTGTATCGTTGGTCATATATCTCTTTCTTAATGATTAACCTTCTATTGTATTTCTTGCTGAGAGCAAGTGCTTTTACTGTCTACACTAATCCCTCGCAGCCTTCATACTTAGATTAAGCCTACCACGATCGTCGATTGCAAGTAACTTAACATCTACTTTATCACCTTCAGACACGACGTCGCTGGGGTGGCCGACACGCTCGTCTGCCATCTCGGACACGTGGACCATGCCGTCCTTGCCGGGCATCAGATTTACAAATGCACCGAAGTCCATAACCTTCACAACTGGACGGTCACGGTAGATAGTGCCGACCTCTGGTTCTGTCGTTAGATCGGCGATCATTTGCTTGGCCTTGGCCATACCCTCGACATTGTCACAGAATATCAACACCTGGCCGTCATCCTTGATGTCTATTTCGGCGCCAGACTCGGCAATGATGCCTTGGATGGTCTCGCCGCCCTTACCGATGACCTCTTTGATCTGCTCTGGCTTAATAATGACCGTCTCGACACGAGGAGCATGCTCGCTAAGCTCCTTACGCGGTGCGCTCAGGATACCGAGCATGTGATCCAAGATATGAGCTCGGCCGGACTTAGACGCCTCCAGGGCAGCGGCCAGTGTGCTAACCGGTAGGCCGTGGACCTTCATGTCCATCTGCAGGGCTGTAACTCCCTCGCTGGTGCCCGTTACCTTAAAGTCCATGTCGCCGGCAAAGTCCTCGGCATCCTGGATGTCTGTCAGCACAATCGGCGTGCCGTCTTCTTTGACGATCAGACCCATAGCGATACCGCTCACAGCGCGCTTGATTGGCACACCGGCGTCCATAAGGCTTAGGCAGCTACTGCAGGTTGCTGCCATGCTGGTGCTGCCATGCTGGCTCATGATCTCTGTCACAGTGCGGATGGCGTAGGGGAAGTCCTCGGCACTTGGGATCATCGGCGCAAGCGCACGCTCCGCCAAATAGCCGTGGCCAATCTCTCGCCTACCGGGTCCGCCCATGCGGCGGACCTCACCCAGTGTGTAGCCTGGAGCGTTGTAGTGGTGCATATAACGGCGCTCTTCGTCCTTCTCCATCGTGTCGACGATCTGGGCGTAGCTGAGGGGTGCGAGTGTCGTGATATTAAGCGCCTGTGTCATGCCGCGGGTAAATACCGAACTACCGTGGGTGCGCGGCAGCAAGCCAACCTGGCTGCTAAGCGGGCGGACCTCGTCTAACTTGCGACCATCAGGGCGTGTATTGTCCTCGACGATGCCTGTGCGGACGTCTTTGTCGATAGCCATGCCTAGGGCTTCTTTGTAGTCAGAGCTTAGCTCTGCCCAGGCTTCTTCGCCAAGCTTGGCTCCTAGCTCTTCACCAATAAGAGCGTAGAGGTCCTCGATGCCCTGCTTGCGGTGCATATAATCGCCTCGTAGCTTGGCGCCCATGTGCGGCTTGGCCCAGGCAGCAACCTCGGCAATAATCTCTTCTGCCGGCAATGTCAGCTCATACTCCATTGGCTGAACGCCGAGCTTAGCAGCCAAGTCTTTTTGTAGCTGAATAGCCGACTTTGATTCGGCCATTGCAAGCTCGAAGGCCCCGACAATGTGCTCTTCGCTAGCTTCGTTGGCACCAGCCTCGACCATCATCACACCACCCTCAACACAGGCAACCATAATATCCAGGTCTGCCTCGTGCAGCTTGCTGGTATCTGGGTAAGCCACAAGCTCGCCGGCTACCAGGCCGATGCGCACGCCAGCCAAGGGGCCGTCAAACGGCGCACCTGTAATAGTTAGTGCAGCACTAGCAGCAATCATCGCTACGGTATCTGGGCGCACCTCTGGGTCTAAGCTAAGAACTGTTGTAACTACCTGCGTTTCGTTGCGGAAACCTTTAGGGAAGAGCGGCCTAATCGGACGATCGATCAGACGGCCAGTCAGGATGGCGTCGTCGCTGGGGCGGCCCTCTCTTTTGATAAACCTACTACCAGATATTTTACCGGCTGCATATAGGCGCTCTTCGTACTCGATACTTAGCGGGAAGTAGTCCATGTGCGGGTTAACATTACCGACGTTAGCCGTAGCTAGCACGACAGTGTCACCGACGCGGGCGATAACGCTAGCCTTGCTGCGGAATGCCAGGCGGTTAACCTCTAGGCTTAGTTCGCGGCCGCAGAACGTCGTGCTTACAGACACGATGTCTTTGCCGGTTGGATTGATGATATCGGACATACGCCCTCCATTCTCTCCACCTTTATACGAAGTAACAGATTCTGGGTATCAAGATGTGGGTGTTTCTAGCCACTGCTTGATAAGCATTTCTATCACCTTCGAGGTTGATGGAGTATTCTAGTTTTCAATGTGTGGTTTGACCCACTAGAGCTAGCTCATAATTTAGAGCTAGCAAACTAGGTCAAACTAGCGGCGAAGGCCAAGCTTCTTGATAGTCTCAAGATACTTTGCCGGATCCTTCTTGGCCAAGTAGCTAAGCAGGCGCTTGCGCTTGCCAACCATTTGCAGAAGTCCACGACGTGCCATGTGGTCCTTTTTGTTGGTCTTTAGGTGCTCTGTGACCTCTTTGATGCGCTCTGTCAGTACAGATACCTGCACCTCCGGTGAGCCAACGTCTTCTTTCGCTCTAGCGTGCGCCTTTATGGCAGCAGCCTTCTTCTCGGTAGTAATCATACTAATTATTGTCCTCGTTTAATTTCCTGGTCTCTTCTAGATAGCAAAGAGTAGCGTATTGATAATAACTATACCACCCCTGTT
>CAZHOS010000013.1:0-27421 GCA_964534605.1 uncultured Candidatus Saccharibacteria bacterium | reverse complement strand
GAAGTACGGCTCTGCCGATAGTGCCTGCACTTGGCAGTAGGCATTCGAGAGAAGTAAAAGGTTGATTTTACTAGTGATTTATTATAAAATAACATGATGCGTAAATTGCGCACGAACGGTCTTTAACAATTTAGACTTACTACCTATCCCCTACCCTTACGGAGAGTGACATGAGAGTTGGAGTAATAGTTATGTTGATCAGCCTAGTGCTGATCTTGGCTGCTTGTTCTGGCGGCGCAAATGGCGATGAAGGTGCATCTTCTGCCGATAGAAGCGTCAGAGAGTCGTCTTCGACAGAGATTGCCCCGGCAGAAGAGGACGTAGAGTCTTCTGAGCCAGACAACGAGCGGACAACTGAAGGCGACGACTTTACCGAAGTGGAAGAGCCTGCCACCACAGCAGATCCCGACGGAGATGAGTCCGCCGAGCAGCCTGAAGCTGCGGAAGATCCAGTAACAGACGAGGGCCTTTTGGCTATCGACTGGAGTTCGGATCACGGCTTAAACCTGCCCTCACTCGAGTGGGAGTGTGTGCAGAATGGCCAGGCCTTTGATCCCGGTCTGCTTGAGAGCCTGGATGCAATTGCCGGGCTTCCAGAGGTTACGGTCATCCGTTTACCAATGAATCAGTCTTGCTGGAACGAAGACGTTTCGACCAGGGTGCATACCTTGGCCGAGGACGATTCTGTCCAGACTGTACAGGGTACCTACCGAGGGGCTGTCGAGCTGCTAATCCAAGAGCTTGATAGCCGAGGTTGGAGTGTGATCTTTGACTTGCACTGGAGTGCTCCTAACGGTCAATTGGCCCGGGAACAAGCTCTTTTGCCAGACGAAGGAAGCATTGTCTTCTGGGGGTCTATTGCCGAAGAGTACGGGCAGGATGAACGTGTTGTGGCCTTCGAGCTGCACAACGAGCCTGTCTGGGCATTCGAGTACAACGAAGAGAGCGAACCCTCCCTAATAGAGCTGAACTGGGATTGCTGGCTGAATGGCTGTATAACAGAAGAAGGCTGGCAGTCTGTAGGCATGCAGCAGCTTGTCGACACAGTACGAGAGGCAGGTGCCCAGCAGGATCTGATTGTCAACGGCTTGCAATATGCCAATGATATGAGAGGCTGGCTTGATCATGCCCCGACAGACCCACTGGGTTTGGTAGTTGCGGGGTTCCATACCTATGACATTAATAGGTGTGACGATCAGGCCTGTTGGAGCAGCGAGATTGGCCCGATACTAGCCGAGTATCCTGTAGTGATCACCGAGTTTGGTGACCTCATCGCAGGGAGCGACGCTACCTGTAGTGATGTGTTTAATCAGCAGCTTATTGACTGGGTCAGGGCTAACGGCGTTGGATATACCGGTTGGGGCTGGTTTCCAGGCGATTGTGGCTTCCCGAGCCTCATTAGCTCGTGGGATGGCACCTTTACACCTCAGGGTGCAGTGGTTTGCCGCGATCTGGGCGGGGCAGAATGTCCGGTCCAAGACACGTCCCCACCCCAGATTACCGAGACCGAAAGCTCAGTCGGCACCGTGTGCGAAGTGAGCTTTCGGGTCGAGTCTGGACAGCCGATGGAGGCTAGTTGCACTAACGGTGCTACGATTACTCCTATCGGCAGTGATTTGACTGGCTGGAACGGCAAGCTTAGTTCTTACCAATCCACAGGCGAGTGGGATATCGAGGCCACTTGGGAGGTTTGGGAAGAAGTTTTCGAAGGCGAGTGGGAGGTTACCGGTAGCGGCACCGAAGACTGGTCTGCCCCTGGTGAAGCAAGCTACGGCGGAACTCCACAAAATGACCGCTTTCAGCACCTGTTGATCACTATTAATGGGCCTGGCTCGTTGGTGGTGTATAGTGGTGACTTCGGGGGCGCAAATGTTGTCTTCGAGGTTAACGAGTAAGTCATAGTGAGTTAAGACTGTTCGAGGAGTATAGCGGCGCGAGGAAACTCGCGCAGCTATACTCCTTTTTGCATTTTGGGGGAATTTTCAGGGTTTGCTCAGCTGTTAATCAGTCTAGAGGTGTAGTCTGTTGGCATGAACAAATTATTTTCATACATTATCAAGAGTATTGTGGGACTAGGAGCTACGGCCCTAGTAATAGTTGGTGGTTTTGTTGGTTGGAATCTGTGGAAGGATCGCAACACAGTTAATATAGATCAGGCGGCGGTGATTTCGTTCGAGGAGGCACAAGAACAGCTGCGACAGGACGAGTCGGAATTGCTGGCCGAGCCGGCAGAGAGCGTTGGATCTGTCCTAGAAGAGCCTACCAATACCGCTGTGCTGGCTGAGGAGTCGACTGGGACTATAGAACTCACTACGCCGATAGAAGATTCCCCTGCCCCTGCAATTACCGACAGTGAAGGACAACCCCTGCGAGGCGATCTTATAGAAAGGTCGGGCACCTTTACGGGCTTTAACAATTATAGAGCGCAAGGTACCGTCAAGGTTACCGAGATTGATGGCCAGAATCTATTAGTGTTCGATGACGACTTCATATCTTCGAATGGCCCTGACCTACTGATCTATCTGTCCGAGAACGACGTAGAATCTGGCGAACCACTGGGTGAGTTTGTCTCCCTTGGCGACTTACAGCAGACAGCTGGTGGTCAAGTTTACGTCTTGCCAGACAACATTCAGGACTTCCAGTCTGTTGTTATCTGGTGCAGAGCGTTTGGCCAGCTATTTGGCGCCGCTGACCTGCAGTAAACTCCCACGCAGCAGCTCTGCTACACTAGTAGCAAGGTAATTAAATATGCGAGGTAGACGATGCACAAGGAAACAGCTTTAATAACTGGTGCTAGCAGCGGCATCGGGCTAGAGATGGCGCGGATTATGGCCGCGGAAGGTCACGACCTGGTTTTGACCGCTCGGAGCCTAAGCTCACTTAACAAGGTCAAGCAACAGATAACAGCTGACCATAGTGATGTGTCAGTATCTGTGCATGCTATTGACCTATCGGTGCCGGGATCTGCCAAAAAGCTGCATGCTGCCTGCCGCAAACAAGACGTCAGTGTGCTGGTTAACAACGCCGGGGCTGGCTATGTTGCTGACTTTTTTGACGGTGACCTGCAAAGGCACAACGACATCGCTTACTTAAATATGAACTCTCTGATGCAGCTCTGCCATCTGTTCGGAGCAGACTTTAAGCAGAAGGGTCACGGCAAGATCCTAAACGTAGCCTCTATCGCAGCGTTTTTGCCCGGCCCCGCCCAGCCTGTTTATTATGCAACTAAGGCTTTTGTGCGCTCACTCAGCAGAGCGCTACATTATGATCTGCGCGGAACAGGCGTGTCGGTTACCTCTCTGCACCCAGGTGTAACCAGGACGGCTTTCTTTGAGCACGCTGATGCCCCTGATAAGACGAAGGGTGCCGATCCTCGAGACGTTGCTCGTCTTGGCTACCAGGCCATGATGCGGGGTCGTTCTGAAGTGACGTATGGTCTACAGAACAAGTTACTAACGAACCTGCTAGTAAGGATCACCCCTTACCGGTTGCAGCCCTATCTTGTGGACAAGGCATCCGACGTCTAGCTAGTCGTAAGCCTAAAGAGTCCTGTATAGTGTAGGCATGAGCATTTCGTCCACTAAAATTATAAAAAAGTTAATCAAGATAATTCTTGTTGCAGTTGTGCTAACGAGCGCATTTGTAGGCTGGAATCTATGGAAGGATCGCAACACTGTAAACATCGAACAGGTTGCAGCTCCGACTTTTCTAGAGGTTCAGTCCAGTTTACGTGTTGACGACGAGTCGGCTGTGGCTAGCGATCCGGACCTCATAGACAGCCAGGGTGCAGTTCTGCGCGAAGATCTAGTTCTGCAGACAGGTAGATTTGTTGGGCGCAACAATTACCGTGCCGAGGGTGCTGCCAGAGTTGTCCAGCTGGATGGGCAGAATCTGTTGGTATTTGATGATGACTTCTCTTCCTCGAATGGCCCAGACCTGCTGATTTATCTGGCCGAGAGCAAAGTAGAATCAGGCGAACCTCTTGGCGAGTTTGTATCTCTTGGTGACCTACAGCAAACTAGTGGTGGGCAGGTTTATGTGCTACCAGACAACATAGATAACTTTCAGTCTGTAGTTATTTGGTGCCGTGCATTTGGCCAGCTATTTGGTGCAGCCGACATACGCTAGCACGCTGTAGCTGTAGTCATAAAAAGTAATTCCCCGGCCTTATCGTAGCCGGGGATGAAGCTCCTAAAGAGCTCACGGTTTGTGATTACGCATCATCGAGTGCTGCAACTGCAGCTGCAACTGCAGCGTCATCTTGTAGCTGACTGTGCAGATTCAGGATGTCGTCGTGGCAGATCTGTAGCTCTGCACCACTAGGACGTTCTGACAGCTCTGCTGGGAGTGTCCAGGTGTCCATGTGAGCACCTGAGGCAACCAGCAAGTCGATAGTCCGATGTTCCGCTGATTTAACAACAGTCGTCCTGCATCTGGGGCACGTAAAGCGGTATTCTCCCCTGTTATCGTCCAGGCATACCCGCACGGTAACGTCTTCGGTAGTGAGTTCTACATCCCCACAGTCTGGGCACGATGTCCTAGCAGTAGCCATGATGGCCTCCTCCGCCCACTTTGCAGGGGCAATAGATGTTTGTGTTTGGATTATGGCTAATTGACTTAATGTCTTGGACTTGGATTAGCCAATCTTAGAATAGCATAATATTAAGGAAGATTTCTTTTTCTCTGGTGCTAGCGTTTTATTATAAAAAGTAATTCCCCGGCCTTATCGTAGCCGGGGATGGAGCCCCTAAAGAGCCCACGGTTTGTGATTACGTAGCACTGAGCTCTGCAACTGCTTTTGCGATTAAAGCGTCGTCCTCCAGAAGATTATGGAACTCAAGCAAGTCGTCGTGATTGATTTCTCGCCCACTTCTCTTTTCGAAAAGCTCTGCAGGTAGTGTCCACGTGTCCATGTGGACACCTGATCCTACGAGTAGGTCAATTGTTCGATGGTCTGCTGGCTTGGCAGTCACCATTGAGCAAACGGGGCAAGTAAAGCGATACCCACCTCTGTCGTCGTCCAGGCATACCCGCACGGTAACGTCTTTGGTAGTGAGTTCTACGTTACCGCAGTCTAGGCACGATGCCCTAATAGTAGCCATGATAGCCTCCTCCGCCCACTTTGCAGGGGCAATAGATGTTTGTGTTTGGGTTGTCGTTAGAGAAGAAAGTCCCCGGTCTCGCCACTAGCTATACCGCGATCAGATCCAAGGCGACCGATGGCAGTAGGGTTTCGCTAGAAACTCCACTGTCTCGTCACTGATCACGTCTGCACCGTACAAGTGCAAATACTGAGACAACTTAAATATACTATAACATTAATAGTAAGCTATTACAAGTATTTTTAATAATTGGAGTTAGTCGGTAATGTCGACGACGTTTGGGTAAAAGGCAATGTAGTTGGTGTAGTCTTTGCCGACCCTCGTTATAGAGTTGGGTAGTGGTGTAGCGTAGTACCAGGCTGCGTTTTCGACGGTTTTGTCGCCTTGTTTGAGGTGGTAATAGTCTGCGTCGCCCTTCCAGCCGCAGGTTGTGACGAGATCAGATTTGTCTAAGCAGTCTTTATCAACAGATTCTGCCGGGAAATAATGATTACCCTCTATTACGATTGTCTCGTCGCTGCTGGCAATAGTTTCGCCATTCCATAGTGCCTTCATGCTGTCCTCCTAGTTACTATATAAAGTATAGCACTCGCTACGACTCTAGTCGACCTTGATGGTGTTAACGATTTCTACGAGTTGCTTGGGGGTCATCTCGGCCTTAATCAGGTAACCATCGGCGAGTGACTCGACCTTGACCCTATTGTCGTCATCTTGATCGAGGTTAGTGGTGATTATAATTTTGCTATGTATTTGGTTCTGGACATCTTGGCCGCGCAGTTTTTCGAGAATTTCGAAACCAGTCATGCCAGGTAGCATAAGGTCCAGCAGAATAATATCGTAGTGGTCTGTTAGTGCTGCCTTGAGGCCGTCGTCGCCACTGAGCATAATGGTCACGTCGTAGCCTGACTTTTGTAAAGAGCGTGCGTATAGCTCGCTTATGAAGTGTTCGTCCTCGATACATAGAATAGTTTTTGCCATTGGTGCTCCTTTTACCCTCTGTACATCGAGTGGTTTTTTATCCAGCCGTGGGCTTCACGGGTTATTTCTTCATTATCTCCTGAGTCGGTCTTGCTGGCAATAGAATCGTAGATCGGTACAGTAAAACCGAATGTACTCCCCTTGCCTACCTCGCTCTTTACCCATATTTCGCCGCCGTGAGCATTAACAATCGCCTTAGACAAGTACAGGCCTAGACCAGTGCCTCCGGCAGTTTTTTTGGTGTGGTGCGAACGGTAGAATCTCTGGAATAGATTGCCCATAATATTATCCGGGATACCTGTACCGCTGTCAGCAATCGTGGTCTCTATCCACCTCTCGTCTCTTAGATGTGTCTTGACTATTATGGGCTGATCGGTGTGAGTGTACTTGATGGCGTTGTCTAGCAGGTTAACTATTACTTCGTAGATTGTTACTTTGTCGACACCAGCTTTTGGTAGGCTGGGGTCCGGAAAGTATTGTATCTGCATGCCACGCACCTTGGCCCGAAGCGACATCTCGTCGATTGTTTTGCGGACTACCTGCCCCCAATCTTCTTCGCGGAGCCTGAGGTGTAGCTGGTTTTCTTCTATTCTGGCGACATTGAGGATATTGCCTACAAAGTCTGCTAATTGTTGGGCCTGGGCGCTCATGTTCTGCATAAATGTGGCCTGTTCTTGGTTGAGCTTGTCGGCTAGTTCGTCCTCGAAGACCTCTATGTAGCCGCGCATCGTAGTAAGCGGCGTGCGGAGCTCGTGCACTGCCATGGCGACAAAGCCAACATCATTGTCTTCTTGTGCGTACTTGTCGGTATGGTCCATGAATGCCAGCGAGACGTCAAACTCGGGATTGTCACTGGTGTAGTGAGCCACCATGTCGAACTGACGAACACTTTCTGGTCCTATACTGGACTTAACCCTGTCCCAGCTATTGGACGACTTTACGACTTGGCCTCTCGTTTTAAGTAGCCAGCTTTCTAGGGATTCTTTATCCGACTGAAAAAGCAGATGTATGTGATTGAATGCCGGCTGACCAACAATTTTCTGGGCATCAACACCGAAGTAAACGGTTGCCGCGGGATTGATATAGGCTATTGTGTTGTCTTGCTTTATGGCGATGGCTGGAATGCTGAGGCTTGCTAGATTCGGTTGATTATCCACTGTGGTTGGTTGAGGTGCACTAGACGATGAGTTTATCCCCAGGGCTAAGTCGCCAATGAAGCTCTCGGAAGCTGGGAGATTATTGGGGTTTGGCAGCTCTACTGCCCCGCTGCTGCTAGAGTGGTGCAGTATTGTTTGGGCCAGGAACCTCAGACCAAAGCTCGCCTGCGAGTAGACCAAGTAGCCGCTGGCGACCGAACTAACCAGCGATACAGCTAGTGTGATTAGCGCGCTGGTCGTGATGCTCAGCTCAAAGAAGTTGCTGAGCACCAGTAGCGAGCAAACAGACAATACCGCTACAAAGAAAAAGGCCAGTATACAAAAGACAAGGAGTCGCCTGGTGTAGGAGTTGAGCTGGTCGATCATTGCCAGGTAACCCCACTAACGGCGGTTAGCCATGTCTGGCCAGCATTAAGGCTTAGAGGTTCGTCGGCGCTGTCCAGCAGTCTGAGTGGTGCCGAGGCGCTACTTTTACTCCAGGTGGCTTGGACGACATTACCGTCCTGGAATATCCAGGCACGGCCGCTACCTACATTGTCATAGTCGTGCCGTGGTGTGCCGTCACTAGCAGAGAAGTTGCTGCCTGGTATTTGCATGGCTACAACTACTTTGGGGCTTATTTGATTTCCGCTGCGAAGGTCGGTTTGTGGGACTCCTTGGATGGACCTGTCGTAGCTATTTGACTGGCTGTTATAGACGAATGTCGGGTTGTAATTTGCTAGGTTGCTAATAGTTGGGCTGATCGTTGTTGCCGTCGGGTTGCTAGAAGGGTCTTCTGCTTTACGTTGCCAGCCTTCGTAGTCGCTAGAGGCGTAGCCCCGCGCTTCGTTAAGCTCGTCTAGCCTATCAAAGCCGGTGTATACATTGTGTGGCGACGAGCGCTCGCTAATACGAGTGTAGTAGGATCCGTTGAAGAATTCGTCGATGTCCCGGCTAACAAGGCTTGGGATAAGGTCTAGTGCCGCGTTGCTGCCCCCAACATGCCCGTAAGAGGCGTCGTAGGCCGATACCCAGCGCACATATGCTGGACGAGCGCTGCGTATTGGGCCAATAAAGTCTGGTGTAGCTTCTTGGTAAAGCGCCAAGAACCTGGTGACTCCGCCTTCGGACAGCCCTTCGTAGACGATTCCAGCCTCTAACAGCCCGCTCTGAGGGCGTGCCTCGGGTGAGTTTTCGATCATTAGCCCCGTAACGGGACGACTTTCGAGCCCCGGGGTGACTTCCAGGCCAGTGAGTGGCGAGATCTTCATCGGCTCAGGCTCTGGAGCTAGGTCTTCTTCTATCTCTCCTGATCGGAACTCTGCTATCGGGGTAGTTTCTGACACTGGTTGATCGTCCTGTACCAGCAGCCAAGCCCCTACCCCAAGTACTGCAAGCAGTCCTAGCCCCCCGCCAACTAACAGTGGGAGTAATCTTTTGTCTGGATGCAGTAGCTTCTGTAAATACTTGATCCTTATATTCTAAAGCGCTTACGCCTATCAAACAACCAGTATTTAGGGATCTTTTGATGGGCTATGCTTGCATATTTTAAATAAACATTGTATTATAAGAAGTAGTTCTGTCGTATTGTCTATTCTGTAAGGAGAAGTTACATGACGGAAAGCACACTGCAGGATAGTCCTGCGACAAAAACCCACACCAACCGTGACGGTACGAAAGTTGAAGTACCAGAGTCTGTCATTATTGACGAAAACGCGTATATCAATCCTTCCGCCAGTATCGGCGAAGGTGTTGTCATTGAAGGCTCTGCTAACGTGGGTTTTCACGTGAAGATTGGCGCCAATAGCATCATCGGAGCAGAGGCCTCTGTTGATGATCACACACAGATTGGTAGCCGTGTAGAGGTAGGAGCCCGCACGAGGATCGGATCCAAGTGCGTAGTTCAGGACGGCGTACAGATAGCCGGTGGTGTCACGATCGCACTCGAGTCAATGATTGAGGTTAATACTACGGTCGGTGAAGGCACTAAGATATCGTTGGGTGTTCACATCGGCGAGGGGTCTATCATCGGCGATTATGTCAGTATCGGTTATAAGTGTCGGTTTGCGTCAGGCCAAACAATCGCTGATATGTCAGTGTACCCTAACTATAGCAAGGTGGGGTTTTCTCATAAAAGCTGGTGGCGTCGCCTCTTTGGCTAGCTCCGAGCACACAGAGAAGAGAGAATTTCGAGTTCCCTTCCTGGGGCTCGGAGTTTTTTCTTTTTAGCCCAAGAGGCAAAACAAGCCCAGTGCTATGAGCTTCATTTACTCTAGAGGGGCTTAGTCTTGCTGGTTGAGCCGGCTTAAGGTTGTTTTTTTGCCGAGGGTGTTTAGAGTTTCGAAGAGGCCTGGGGCGACTTTGCTGCCGCTGGCCATGATACGGATGAGCATAAAGTATTTACCGACCTTTAGATCGTTGCCTTTGGCGTATCCATAGAACTTTTCTTCGAGGTCTGCCTCGCTAAAGTCACTTTCCTGCAGTAGCGCGACGGTGTCTGCGAGTAGCTTGCTCTGGTCGCCGGCGCTAAAGCCGGTTTCTTTGGCGACGGGGCCATAGTCTGGCCGTTCTGGCTCCTCAAAGAAGAAACGTGAGTATTCGTCTAGCTGATCCCACTGCTTGATGCGCTCGTACACTAACGACAGCACACGGGTCTTGTGCTCTTTTGTAGAACTTGCGGCAGAGTCTGGCCACCACTGCTCTGCAGACTCATATCTATCTGCCTCACTGAGAGAGCGGATATGCATGCCGTTCATCCACTCTAGACGGATGGGATCGAAGTTAGCACCGGAGTTTTGGATCCTACTAAGATCGAACTTGTCTATAAGCTCCTGCACGGTAAAGATCTCTTGTTCTGTCTTGCCAGGGTTCCAGCCTAGCAGTGCTAGGTAGTTCATGACGGCTGCTGGCAGGTAGCCTGTATCGGCGTACTCCTGAGCGTCTTTGGCTCCGTCGCGCTTGCTGAGCTTCTTTTTACCTCCTGGGCCCATGATTGGAGGTGCGTGGCTATAAATCGGCCTCTCCCAGCCGAGCTGGTCGTAGAGGTAGAGGTGTTTTGGGGTGCTGCTCATCCATTCGTCGGCACGTATAACATGGGTGATCCCCATGGCGTGGTCGTCGACGACATTGGCAAACTGGTATGTCGGGAAGCCGTCGGCTTTGATAGCTACAAAGTCGCCAATATCTTTGCCCTGCCAGGAGGTGTCACCTTTGACCCAGTCGACCCAGCTAATGTCTATATCGTCGGGTATGGCAATGCGGATAACGCCCTCACCCTCGGGGCCTTCGAGTGTGGCCATAGATTTACGGAAGACAAAAGGCTTTTTGGCGGCCTGGGCCTCTGATCTCATCTGGGCAAGCTGCTCTGGTGTGGTCCAGTCGTAGTAAGCAACGCCGCTGTCGAGCAGTGGCTGGATAGCTTCCATATAACTATCCAAGCGCTCGCTTTGTACGCAGGAGCCAAAGCTGCCTGGCTTGTCGGGTCCAAAGTCCCAGTCGAGGCCCAGCCAGCGCATACTATCCATGATCTGCTGCTGAGAGCCCTCGACGAGCCTGTTTTGATCTGTATCCTCGATACGCAGCACAAACTCCCCGCCTTGGTTGCGGGCCCACAGCCAGCTGAATAGAGCAGTTCTTAGGCCGCCAATATGCAGCATACCCGTCGGGGACGGAGCAAACCTGGTGCGTACGGTCTTATCTTTCATGCCACTAGTGTAGCGGTTTGTTATCTAAGAATAAAATTAGAAACACGTTAAGCGATAGTTTTGGCTGCTAAAATGCAGCAATGTCACGCAGAAAGATAAGAAGAATGAGCACTTTGATTTAAGCCGCTAGTATATGGTAATGTTAGCGTTAGAAACGCGGAACACCACTGCTGGATAGCAGAGGCTGGCCCGCTTTATTTCACTTATGGCCAACATTAAATACAGACTATCCTCTACACGCAATCTAGAAGATCTAGCCTTGCTTACTGACATAGCAAGCGCTGCCCGTGACAAGAAGCCCTTACCCACCCAAGCAAGCAAATATGCGCTAGAAGGCATCAAGGAGAGGATGGCCCGGCAAGAAGCCGATACATTAGCCGCAGTGGAGGGTAGCCGTATTGTAGGGTATGTCCTTACCCACCCTCTTCTGCCATATGGCAATAACGAGGCAGACGCGGATGCTCTGCACCTGTCCATGATGATGGCGCACCCAGAGTACTGGGGCACAGGCTTGGCGGTTGATTTGGCAGAGGCTGCAACTAAAAGAGCTAGAACATTAGGGTTAAGGCGCATTACCCTCTGGACCAACAAGATAGACAACGACAGAGCACTCGCGTTCTACAAAAAAATGGGTTTTGCACCGAATGGCCAACAAAAAACCAACGAACACGGCCAACAAATAATGCTTCAAAAAATCTTGTAAAATTTAGACAAATTAAAATTTTTATGAGATAATAATATAGTTAAGTCGAGTATTATTTCTCCTTAGCACTTTGACAGACAGACACAGCACGAGATGAGCACTAAGCCTACCTAGGTAGGTTTTGTCCTCATCTTGTGTGTTAAGAATATACACACTAGCGTTGCTAGCGAGGATCACGACAACAGAAAGACACATTGATGAAAATCAAGATTGCACTTGTGCTCCTTGCTTTTACGTTCGGTGCTTGCAGTGCGCAAGACAGCAATGTTAGGCAGGATGGAAGCACTTTAGTATTTGAAGACCCGCCTAGAGAAGTGGATTTTCTTTCATTTGGCAACAGAGGTTGCCCTATCGAACAGGGAGGCGATACTCACGGGGTGGTTGACTATGCCTATCTTTCATCTCAGTGGAGAGAAGCGAAATTCCATGAAATAGTCGGCCTTGTAATGAGCTCCATCACCTCAGGCACCATAGATGTTGAAGAGGTCAGACTGCATCAAGATGCAGACGTAGGTGTAATTACAACCTATGATCTAGGATATCTTGGGCATTTATCGTTTTCAGGTGCTGACAGCTTTTCTGGTTTGGATCTCTTTGTCGAGTACGAGAATGGTGCAGGCAATGCTGTCCGCAGCCATATACAAATGGCGGAGAACTCTCGTATTCTTAGCAACCATCAGACTGAGTTCAAGCCTGATGGCGTGCAGTTCGAGATGACATTTGTTTCTTGTTCTTCAGCCTATAGGTCTTTTGGTTCTCGACAGCCAAACACGTCTGATGGGCAATGGACTATGGTGGAGGACGAGACAATACTTGCAGAGCGAGAGATATTCGAAATACTCGAACACCACTTGGGGGCCGAAGGCTAGCGCAATACAGGGTTGCGGCAACAGACTGAATATAGATTCATAGGTTTGTCGCTGCGCTACCCCGCCTCGTCATCCCCGTGTGCATGTGTAAGGTCTGTTTGTCGCACTCCCAGAGCTATGAATACGAAATTCATACCTGTGTGAGTGAACTATAAAATTTGTAGAAAAACTCGGATTTATTCCGAGTTTTTCTATTCTACTCTGAGAAAGGGATCTCCAGAGAAAACAACCTGGATTTCTCTGCAACTAAGGGAAAGAAGTCACCTTTCCCTTATACAGCTCTAGATGCTGGAGGCTAGGTCTAGTATTTGAGCCGGGCTCAGCCTCGACTCACCCTCTAAAGTAAACCAAACGCCTTGGTTTAGCCAGGTGGCTTGGGAGTCACCGTAGATAAATATTGTCGAGCCATTGCGGCTGTATGTTTGGTATTCGATATCGTTTTGCTCTAGGAAGCCTAGTCGTAAACTGTCTGTGTCGAGATTGCTGGGCTGCTGGTGCAGCGTGGCATTACGAGTATCGGTGTTGGATCTAAAACGCACGCTGACTCGACCACCATCTACTACTACCGGCCCATCTACGCCAAATCCGATGGGGCTTTCTGGGAGCCTAGCGTTAAAGCCTGCCCTGTTAGCTGCAACACGCATAGAGATGCTAGGGATGTTCTGATAAACGAGGAATCCGGCGATAGCCATAGTAGTTACAAATACTGGCAGTAGCCCTGCTGGTGTGGCTAGCTTGTGTAGTAAGCCCTTTTTTGGTGTGGTCTCTCTGGTATGAGAGTTGTGAGCGGTGGCTTTTTCGACCTGCTTTTCCATAACTGATGGCGCGCTGGCTTTTGGGGCTTTGGGTTTGTAGGCGCTTGGCGACTGTACGGGAGCTGGGGCGGCGTGGGCGGCATGGTGTTTGGGCTTTATCGGCACTACTTTTGGCTCGACCTTTGTTTTGACGCTATGATGGCGCGAGACGGCTGGGTGTTTCTCGGTGCTTTTAGCGCGCTCTAGCCGCTCATTAGGGTGATAGCTAGATGCTTTGGATACTTTTGGCGTCTTGGCTTCGTCTGCTGCTGGCTTTTTGACTACTTTTCTGTGCAGAGTCTTAGACTTTTGGACTGTACGTTTTGCAGGCTTGGCTTTTGCCCTTTTGGCAGATGCGGTCTTTGCCTTAGCAGCGGCTTCTGCCGCTTTTTTTGTTTTTATTGGCTGCAGGCCGCTTGAGCTAGATGCCTTGACCATGCCGTCGACATGCTTCCCTTTAAGGCTAGCTGTGTGGGCTAAACGATGTTTGTGTTGCATTGGTTCCCTCTTATGGCTTAAAACGCAGTTGGTTTAAACAAATTTATAGTATAATTGTATCGTTAACGCATGTAGAGCGCAATACCACAAGCAGCTTTACGTAAAATAAACAGTACATTCATGGAATTCTTAGATCCTCGCTACAAAAAACGCCACAACCGCCTGTTGTTTGTTGGCTATGCGCTGCTGTCTATCCTGATCGCCTTCTTGGCATCGTTGTTCGTATTGGAGGCTAATGGGTTTTATTTGGGGTCTGACGGAACGATTGTGCAGAACTCGATCCTGCAGGTAGACTCGCATCCAGGTAACGCTAGAGTGTTTATTAATGGCATACTAGAGGATTCGCGGACTGATGCCCGATATGTGTTGCCCGAGGGGCGTCATTTTGTTGAGATCCAAAGAAACGGCTACGAGCCGTGGCAGAAAGAGTTTAATCTAGAGGGTGGCAAGGTCTTCTTTGCCCAGTATCCGTTCCTCTACCCCGAGGAGCCTGTCGAGACGACTATAGAGTCGTATCGGGTTGAGGCGACACTATCCCAAACACCGGATAGACGCTGGTTGGCTGTGCTGCCAGAGCCGACATCTCGTATTTATGACCTCTATGACCTTAACGAAGACGTCGTACAGAAGGAGGAGCGCCTGCTTCCCCCCGAGCTTGCTAGTACCGGTGCGTCGTACTCTGTACTAGAATGGTCCACTGACAATCGACATGCCCTGGTAGAAGTTCTGGCGCCGTCGGAGGAAGAAGGCGTAGACGTAGACGAAGACACTGCAAGTCCTGAATACTGGATCGTAGACATGCGTGGCAACGACGACCCTTTGCCAGTAGATGTTGATCCCAACAAAGAGGTGCTAGAGATCCAACTAGTCGACGGCGATACCGAGTTCGTACTAGTACACTATGCGGATATGCAGCTTGTCAGATACGAAGTCGAGGATGGCTCTTCGACGGTTGTTGGACTACGAGTGCAGGCTTTTGCATCGCATGGCGAAAACATAGTTTTTTACGCGGTCCAGGACAGTTCAGAGCAGCAAGTTAGAATTATAATTAGCGATGATCTAGAGGAGTACGAATTGGTAGTTCTAGAAAGTGACGACCCCGGGGATGTGCGTCTAGACGTAGCACGCTTTGACGGTGACTGGTTATACGTTGTAGGTGCAAGCGGAGAAGAACGCTTACGCGTCTATCAAAACCCTTTGCAGGCCGCCCAGGAGGACGAAGAACCTCGATTAGCCTCTAATCTTGCTGTCAATGGGTTATCAGACATATCGTTTAGCGCCAATACACGCTTTATCTTCGGTGTACATGACGGAGGGCTGGTTATATATGATGCAGAGGACAAGAGGCCGTATAGATTTACCCAGGCGTCTGACAACCAAGAGTTCGCATGGATGGACGGACACAGAGTTATGACTGTGCATAATAACAACCTGACAATCACGGAATTTGACGGCTTTAACTCTAAGGTCTTGTCAGAAGTAAGGGATATTGATTCGGCGCTGTTTGATCAGAATTACGACTTCTTTTATAGCTTAAGACCGGTGGATGAGCAGCTAGATCTAGTGTCTACATCGCTGCTAAGCGAAGGCGACTTGTAGCCATTAACGGATCTCTAGACTAAAAAGCTTTTAAAGGGGATGTCTGACGCTAGAATATAGCGCCTCTGATGCGCGACCAAAGACTCTCTGGGTTACCGGGTACGATGCCGGCATCGGTATTCTCTGGTGTTGCGTCCGGCGGTGTGACAGCTACGTTAGTAGCTGGGTTCGGACTAATCTGTTCGGCGATAGTTACTAGTCTGTCGACATTGCGCCCAGGTGGGTCGCAGGTTATGAGGGTAGCAGAGTTCGGTCTGCTGGCTGCCCCTAGTACACTTACCTCCGTTGGCTTGACTATTTTTTGCTCGTAAATCTTGTAGACATATTGCTGCCCCTGGAAGTTGATATAAAACACGTCACCGACCTCTAGTTGGCGTAGTTGCATAAAGGCGAATTTAAAGTCGCCGCGGTTAAATATGTTGTTGGCGCTGTGCCCGACTATAACAGTGTTGCTGTTAAAACCATTGCCTGCTTCGCCTGGTAGTTGGCTAGTTGGATAATGGACAACACCAGTCTCTAGCGCTGCTTGTGTGCGCTCTTCGAAGTCGGCCTCGGTCTCGCCCGGTTGGATAAACTGCACACCGTAAACAACAGGTGCCTCTACATTTAGCTTGGGGATGATGATTCGCGGCTCTTCGCTAACCTGGGCATTCGGAACTGTAATGATCTGACTGCTTGCGCTGATTGTGCTAGGCGTTACGAACGGGATAATAAAGCGCTCGTTAAAGAAGGTAAACATGTATACAGACAAGAACAATACGCCTGCCATCAGCCCAAAACCAACTGATTTTAAGTGGTGCATAATACCGAGCTTGGCTTTTGACTTGTTGTTGGTATTCTTGCTGATAACGGTAGATGGCTTCTGCTCGTCGGCAGCAGTGCTAGGTTTAAATACGCCGGCAGTGTGTGCGGAAGTAGTGCTTTTGTGGTCGTAAAATTCTTTCCATACGTCGAATTTATCGTCATTGGACAGATCTTGGTAGTATTCGTGCCATTTTATTTGGATCTGCTCCATCGTGTCACCACTAGCATGAAGATCTAGTAGGTATTGCTGGTGCTTGCTGTGCTTGCCAGGACGCTTGGCCTCTATTAGCTCGGCCTCGGCCGCCGGCTCGTGGTCTTGTAGCTTGGCAATCTTTTTACGGATTACGTCGGTAGCCTCTTTGCGGCCGTCTACTACTTTGCCGACCTTTTCAGCTTTGGTGGTTTTTATTAGATTGGAATCGCTGAGCGGTTTGATTACTTTACCCATATGATCAGTATTATACGCTAATGCTAAAACAGATTAAATAGTAAGTTTACTTTTTATAGTAGCCAGATTTGGGTTCTGGCTGTGTTATATTGTTTTCATGAGCAGTAAGCACAAGACAGTGGTTAAAGCGATGATACATGACGATCAGGGGCGATTACTTTTGGTTATGGATGATGGCTACTGGGACTTGCCTGGGGGCAATGTAGAGCAAGGAGAGGCACTAACTGGTGCCTTGGCCAGAGAGCTTGAAGAAGAACTAGGCTTAACGGACATAAAGACAGAATCCCAGCCTGCAATCGCTTGGACTATGTCTATTGTGTTGCCTGATACGACAGTCTATAAGCTTGAGCTGGACTATGTTGTCGCTACGGATCAAGTGCCAAAGGTTAATAGAGATGAGGTCGAGGATCTGAGGTGGTTCACCCAAAAAGAGCTTGAAGCATACGCCCGAGAGTGTGATGACCTTTTAAAGCCCCTCTGGGAAGAATTTCTTTCCTACTACAAAGATTTGAATATCTAGTCTGGTCGCCATCTATTCTCGAGCATTTAAGAAACTTGTTTCGTAGCCCACCCAAAGAAAGGATTCTTTGGGTGGAGAAGAAGTAACTAAGATCTACCAAACTAAAAATCCAGCTACTTGATCGCTGGATTTCTGGTTTGGTAGTCGTCTTAGATTACGACGTGGTGCCGCGGGAGGGAATCGAACCCTCACTCCGAAGGAACACGATTTTGAGTCGTGCGCGTCTACCAGTTCCGCCACCGCGGCATGAGGTGTGAACTGCAGATATTCTACACTCCTACCCCGGCTTAACCAAAAAAATCACTTCTATAATCTACCAGTCAAATTTCACGATCGTGAAATTTGACTGGTAGATTATCTTTTGCCTTTGCGGTTCTCGTGGTCTGTTGGATTTATTACTTGGAGGGGTATCGTGGTGATATAATCGTGACTGATAAAATGAAGATAATATTCTGGAACACTTATATGCGGTCAAAACCAGAAGAGGTTTGGCAAGCAATGCAGTCCATCGAATCAGCGCACAGCGAGATCGATATATGGTGTTTTAGCGAAGTTAACCCCGATTTACAAAAATTGCTTAAAAAAGAACGCATGCACTTGTTCTACTGCGAAAGAAGCGACGAGAACACCTACCGTGCATCGACCGAGCACGGGATTATGGTTGCATCTAGAAAACCTATTAAAAAGCCACGCTCGTACATGCTTAGCGAACTAAAGAAGCGTAAAGGCATCCATAAAACTCCGGTTATCTTGTGCGAGGCCAAAACGAGCAAGGGTAATATAACCATTGCTACTAGCCACTTAACGTTCTGGGGGGCCGCGACTAATAATGCTCGCCGTAAAAAAGAGCGACGAAAACTACTAGAGTATCTGCCGCGGAACAAAGCTATATTTGGCGGTGATCTAAACTCGGTAATTCTAAAGCCTGTTGTCTGGGGGCTTAAAGATGCTGGCTTTCAGCAGCTGCATAAGGGTATGACGTGGCGCTGGCATCCATTAAGGAAGTTAGCAGTGCCCTTTTTCTTGCAGTTGGACCACGTGTTCGCAACCCCCGATCTGATTGCGTCTTGCAAAGTAGAGGCTCTTGACTCGCAGCCGGTATCGGATCATAGACCGCTGCTTGTCAACATTTCTTGATCAAGAGACGCCGTTGTGAATGCCTCGAAGGGCAGATCTGGGTTATGCATCCAATAGACAGCGCAGGCCGTAGCTGTGGGCACCTGCCAGGTGAATTCCCCGATATGATCGGCTCGTTTTGTTTTACTGACCCTCCCCTGCGTACTTGTCCATATGTCTTTGTTGTGTAGCGCTAGCAGGCTACCCTTGCCTGTTATGTCATGTAGTATTTGCTGCATCTGCATCAAGCTAGCTCCAGATGTGTAAGCTGTGGTGCCGCCAGATTTTTTTACTAGATGTTGTAGCTGCGATGGGTTGAGCACAGCGCATATATCGGGATTATCCAGAGCACCCTTGATATTTAGTAGAGCATGTAGGCTGTCGCCAGATACCACCAGAGGCTTGCCAATCTTCTCTAGAAGCCGCTCTAGTAGTTGGAAGCTTTGACTGTTATTACTCATGGCGCCGGGTAGCAAGATCATATCGGTTTCTTGGGCGGCTTGTAGCAGAATGGGCAGCGCATCTTTAGATAACGAACCGCTGGTGGTCGAGTCGCAGTAGATGATGTCGGGTCCGCCGGGCATGCTCTTTTTTAAGGCTTCTGGGATGGCAACACTAATTTTGCCCGCCCCGAGGCTGCTGGCAAGTGCGTAGCTTTCTAGTATCGGAGTGATTGATTCGGAGTGCCCGCCAATTATTAATAAGTGCCCTGCCTGGTCTTTACGCTCTGGCTTGGACCAGAGTACATCTGGGAATACGGGGGAGCTGTCTTGGGTGATAAGGTTACTGTTCATGGTTACAGCTCGTAGATAACATCCTTACGCTCGACAACTATTTTCCAGCCGGCAATCTTGGCGTGCTGATGCAGTTGCTTGTTGGGGTTAAAGCAGATTGGCTCGGACACCATGCCGAGCATATCTATGTCGCTGGCAGTGTCCCCTACCCCAACCGAATCGTGACGGGATAGGCCGTGCTTGTTTATCAGCTCGTGTAGGTGCTCGTGCTTGGAATGCACCACGTCTGTCGCCCCACCAGTAAAGTAAAAGCCATCTTTGTGAAAGTCTACTCCAACCCAATCATCAAAGCCGTGGAGCTTGCAGAACCGGGCCAGAGCACGCTCCTCAGATCCGGACACAGCCAAGATCATGTAGTCGTCTGCCTTTAGTTGTTGGATGAGTTTGGTGGTGTATAGATAGGTCCTCTGCCCAAAGCGCTCCATGACGGTATCTAGGATAGAGTCGTAGGCGCTGACCTTGATGTTTTGGAGCTCTTTGTAGAGCACTTCGACGCAGAGCATTTCGTAATCTCTGAAAGCATTCTCGTGCTCGCGGTGTAGCCAGGCGTTAAGCGCCTGGTGAATGGCATCGGCATCTGGCTTGGCTATCATGCCGCGGCGCATCATTTCGTGGACGGTGGCCAGAAATAAACTAGTACGAGCTACCGTACCGTCAATATCAAAAACTGCGAATGGACGGTTCATCGGTTTTGCCTGCTTCCTAGCAGAGCTAGGAACTCTGCAAAACCTTGGCGGCACTTGAACCCGTGGCTTGTTATCTCTGTGCTGAAGGTTCTAGCTTCGATGTATGATGCGTGGCTGACAGACTTCATGTATACGTAGAATCCTAGCATATTTAGGGCATTCTAAGTAGGTGCAGCACAAAGTGCTTTTGTTTGACAATGTTTGTTTTACATCTTGTTGCCTGAAGTCTTGACTATAAGGTTCTTGTATAACAAAAAACGGAGGACAATATCCATGAAAACATTACCTTATGAGCTGCATGTAACAGTCAAACCAGACGGAGAAGAAGCAAAGAGGAGGTTTGTAGATATCTGCGCAGATCTAGGTGTCAAAGCTTTGTTTATAACAAATATATCTAGAAAGGGATCTACCACCCACGAGCTGCTAACGGCAGATCAGCTTACGGACTGGCAGCCAGCTGCAAAGTCAAGATTGGCAGAAACAAGTGCTAAGTTGAGGGAGGGTGGTTTAAGTGTTATGAGGTCAAAGATAGAGACCGTCCCATGGCATGAAGCCGCTAGCGGGTTAAATGTGGCCAGGTATTTTGAATCGCATCATAAAGTAGATCCCGGAGTCTTTGACATTGGCGAGGTTGTGCGCCGTGCAGCAGCCTCTGATCTGCATGTCTCGACTGTCGAGAACTTGCAAACTTGTACTGCCAGAGTATTTGCTACGCATCGCCTATATAGGGGGTCCCTGGCTAGATTTTCGTTAAGTAACCAGATAGCAGTGAATGCTCTATCGGATGCGTTTACGGTTGAGGAGGGCGACATCGAATACGCACTTTTTGATGACAACCCGGATCATGACATACAATGGATGCAGTCGTGAAGATACAATTCGTAACCAACCATTACCGAAAAGTCTGGGAGATAGAAGATGTCTTGCCCTGGGTAGATCAAAGCAAGATAGCTTTGCAGGAGCTGCAAGACTTTGATCAGCTAAAGGTGGCCAAGCATAAATTAGCGCAGGCTGTTGCCGAGCTACCAGAGGGCTCCTCGGTGATGATAGATGAGACAGGGCTTTATCTAGAGGGTCTAAATGGCTTTCCGGGACCTTATGTGAAGTGGATGGTTGGTGTCAGTGGTCCAGAGACAATATACGATATCCTTAACCGTCTGGGCGACCGCCGGGCCAGAGCAAAGACTGTTATTGGCTATCAGCACCCAGGCCATGGACCAGTATTCTTTGAGTCAGAGATGGGTGGAATGATTGTGCCCCCTTCGCAAGAGAAGGGATATGGTTGGGACAGCATATTTCAACCGCACGGATTTTCGGAGACTTTTGCAGAGATGGGCTTGGATCATAAAAAGATGATAACTATGCGCAAGACTGCCGCCCAAAAGCTCCGACGATATATCGAGCGGAAAGGCCTAGCTAAGGACTTCGAGCCTTTAGAGTCTAGTTGATTTCGATGCTGACTGGGCAGTGGTCGGAGCCGAATATGTCGGCGTGGATCTGAGCCTCTACGACGCGCGGCATCATGTCAGGATCGGCCAGCCAATAGTCGATGCGCCAGCCAACGTTACGGTCACGGGCGTTGCCCCAGGCGGACCACCAGGTATAGCAGTCTTCGGCGTCTGGATGCAGCTCGCGGAAGGTATCAAGGTAGCCGCTGTCAATGAGGTTTTGTATACCTTCCCTCTCCTCATCGGTAAAACCGGCGTTCTTGCGGTTGTCTTTGGGGCGGGCCAGATCGATCTCTGTATGGGCAACGTTAAGGTCCCCGCAGGCCAGTACGGGCTTGTGGGAGCGTAGCTCGTCCAGGTATTCGCGGAAGGCTGGGTCCCAGTTTTTGTGCCTGTGGTCTAGTCGCTCTAAGGCGCGCTTGGAGTTGGGTGTGTAGCTGGTCACAATGTAAAACTCTGGCAGCTCGATAGTTATTAGTCTACCCTCTAGTGTGGTGTCACCGAAGTTGTCCTTGAATACGTATTTGTCCTGGATAGCTTTGCTAAATCCGCGTCTTGTAGACAATGGCTCTTCTTTAGTGAATATGGCAGTGCCGGAGTAGCCTTTGCGTTGTCCATCGTGCCAAATCTGATGGTAGCCATCTGGGTGGAACGGTGACTGGTCTTCGTTAGCCTTGGTCTCTTGTATACAGAGTACGTCAGGCTCTAATCTCATAACATCGTCAAGACCACCTTTTTTATAGGCGGCGCGGATGCCATTAACATTCCAGGATACTAACTTCATGCGCTCATAATACTAGAGATCTACAGGAGGTGTAAAATCCAAGGTTTTAATCGTTGGGTAGCATAAAAAGGTTGTGGTAAAATTAATAGCATTATGGATGGAATAAAAAAAGAAGCCCAGCAGCAAGCAACTGATGCGGTGCCAGCAAAAGACCCCCAGGCATTCCCAACGGACGAGGCCGTGCCAATTGCACAGGCCCCACCAGAGAGTGAACCAGCAGTAAACACGGACGAAAAGAAGAAAGACAAAAAAGCCAAAAAGCCCAAAAAAGACAGATCACTTCCCTACAGCTTCTTGGCTAGTATGGCTATGCTGATATTTGGTGGTTGTTTGTTTCTGCTGGGGATGAATTTAGCCGACCGTAACGATGTAGAAGTGCCTGAGCCACAGGTTATCGAGCGAGTGGTCTTTCAAACAGTAGCTAGTTGTCGGCTAGAAGGAACCCTGGACGAGACGGGTGAGGTGCTGGATATAAGCGGCGTAATCGAGGGCGACCTGGACTGGCAGCCACTAGACTATGTCTTTAGCATCAACGGTGAAGAACAGTCACGCGGCGAGTCTGCAAATCTTGCGTACATCCTACCGCTATCTCAGCCTGGATCGTACGAGATAAGTATGATGGTTAATCCGCCAGAAGACGAGTCTGCTGACTCTGCCTTTAGCTGTGACTACGGACCGATTCTTATTGCCGACCAGCCAGCAGCCGAGCAGTAATCCTTATCTCTTAACCAGCCTGCTCATTGCCCGAGCCGCCTCGCGGTTTTGAGTTTTGCGCTTGAGGGTTTGGCGCTTGTCGTACTTCTTTTTACCCTTAGCTACAGCAACTTGGACTTTAATGTATCTGCCGATAATAATCCTGGTAGGCACAACAGTGCGGCCGCTATTTTTGGCTGCTTGGATCTGCTCTAGCTCGCTAGCTTTTAAAAGCAGCTTGCGGTTACGTGTCTGAACCTCGCTGGGCATATTGGCAGCATTGGTGCTGATCGGCGTTACAAGCATATTGTTAAGCCAAGCTTCGCCGTCTTTGACAGTCACAAAAGCTCCTTTGAGGCTAACATGCGAACTACGTATGCTCTTGACCTCTGCCCCACTCAGAACAATGCCCGCACTATACGAGTCTTCTAGGTCGTAGTCATAACGAGCCTTAGAGTTCGTTAGATTCTTTGATGGGCGCTTTTTCATACTACTAACAGTTTACACTATTTGATTATTTTTAATAAATATTATATTATATATTTATAGCTATAGTTCATGTATTTGCGGTAACACCATTAAAGGAGTTAGATCTACACGTAGCCGAAAGTTCTTTGAATGTAGTCTCTATTCCATCCGGCTCTAAGTACACGCTTACTCAGAGACTTGATGCGGATCGACCGGTCACTGTTTATCTGCCCGGATTCAATGAAGGCATTGTCGCTGACCGAAACTTCTCTAGAGATTTCGCACAAGGCCATATGCTCGTATTATTCTTGATCTTTTAAGCAAAAGCTAGTCTAGTTTGGGGAGTTCTGTTTGGACTGTCGTCCATAGAGTGTCGTTGTCGAACTCCGTCATTTGCCAGTAGTACCATTCGCTGCCCCAGATGTCTATCGTGCGTATGCCTGTATCGTGAGCGTATTTGAGCCTCGATTCTAGCCGGCGGGGATCCATAGACTCTAGCTGTTCTTCGGCTGTGAGGTCTGCTGTTGGCCGTGGCCCCCATGGTTCTGCCTGCAGTTCGTGGATAAAGAAGTTCTGCTTGCCCTGTGTTATCTCTGATATACCGCCAAGGAATCCGTAGAACCAGGCCGGGAATGGATACTCGAAGTACTGCTTGGTAAACGTAACGTCCCAGACGCGCTTGTAGACACTAACGCTGTAATCGTCTGGTTCGGGCTCGTTGACGGGCCAGCCAAGCGCGTTGTTACTGCGACTGATGGTTATGCGGGTGTCGGTCATGTCGTTAAGGAACTCGTATTCGTCGACAAGCCTTTCGCGGCTGTGATCTGGGCAGATTCCAAACACAGACAAGAAAAACTCGTTCTCTAGTTGGTATTCGACCAGCGCTGGATGGTCGTCGTAGCGCTCGACGACAGCTGCCATATAATCCTTTAGCTCTTCGCGCCACTCTGCAAACTCTAGCTCTTGGGCCCAGCCCGGCCAATGACATTCTGGCCAGCGTGGCTGGCGGAGGCCGACTGCTAGACTAACGTCTGTGTCGTACTTCTCGGCCTGTTCGAACTGCCAATCTAGCTCTTCCCAATTGTATTGATTGTTCTCTGGCTCGTGTTGATCCCAGTAGCTCATGATGCGCACTCTGCTAATTGGTAAATCACGCAAGGTTGCTTCGAAACCTTGGAAGGGGTCTATGCCTAGCTCGCGAGCGTATTTGAACGACCAAGTTGTCCCCCACTGGATTGGCTCGTCCGCGTGTTTGATGCGGAACCAAACCGAGATAGCATACATACTGCCAAATACTAAAAATCCTACTGCGTATAGCACCAAGATTACTTTGGTAAGCTTGCTGCGACTAGCCCAGAAGCGTCTGAGCCACGACTTGCTAGTAGCCTTTTTGGAAGGCGCTTTTTTTGGCGCAGACTTCTTGAGCGACGTCTTTTTGGTAGTGGTTTTCTTCTTGGTGGTTTTTTTGACGGGCATATATATTAGCTTTTACAGTTAATCTTTAGGATAATATTATCATGAAAGTGCCCACTAGCATAAGCGTAATAATCCCCACCTATAACGAAGGGGCCTATATTGGTGATTGTCTGACCGCCTTGATGCCCCAGATTAGTAAAGGGGATGAAGTGATAGTTATCGATAATAACTCTGCAGATAATACGATAGACATTGCTAAAGGATTTAAGGGAGTTAGAGTATTAACAGAAACCCAGCAAGGTCAGATATTCGCACAGCGTACAGGGTTGATGGCGGCCAAGAATGACTTAGTTGCGCGTATAGATGCCGACACCATAGTTGCCGACAATTGGCTAATAACTATCAAAGCACGCTTTAGCAGTGCCCAAGCGCCGGACGCCTTGTCTGGACCTGGCTATTCCTACGACACGCGCTTTAGCTACCCTGCCCGGCTGATGGGTTTTGTAACGTTTACTACTAACAGGTTCATCAGCGGGTTTTACCCTCTGTGGGGCAGTAACTTTGCTATCAAAAAGTCGGTATGGCTAGATGTGGCTTCTGCTAGCCATGACCGTCGTGAGCTGTGGGAGGACTTCGAGCTGGGGATATTGCTACACGACCACGGCTACAAGGCAGCTTACGAGCCGGCTCTGTCTGTAGGCTACTCTGCGCGTAGCGTGTTTCAGCTTTCCCTGTGGCGCAGCATGGCTTACCAGCTGCGCGCACCACGAACCTACTGGGCACATGGCTACTGGGCTGTGGCTGTCGCCAGCGTAGTCGAGAGATCGATTATTGGTCTGGGCGCAGTGCCTCTGATGTTTGCCGAGTATGGCCTAAAAGTAGCCGACAAGTTGCACGGTAGGTCGGCCAAGACTGGACCCACAGGCCGCCCATAGACCGACGTCTTGGCTTTGGGCCAAGGACGCGGCATCCGCAAATTCGGCCTGCCTGCTAAGCGGAAAGACCGAGTATTCGGGACTGTAGCCACCTTTTAGTATCTCTAGATTTATATCTAGCCCGTCATCACGGTATACATAGCGTAGTAGTCTGTCGAATCTGTCGCGGCTGCTGTTAATGGGGTCGCTCTGCAGCGTCACGCGCCTGCCCTGCAGGGCCTCGCGTAGATAGTCTGTGGCTTCGTGGCCATAACACTCTACGTCTGTGCCATTGCCACCTGTCTCGGGCGTGTCGACCCCTATCAGACGTACGCGCTCTGTTTGGCCGCCAGATTCGACCTCGATAGTGTCACCGTCAAACACATTGGTGACTAGATAGGTGCCGGTATCGTCTACCTCGTCTGCTACGTAGCCAGCTACGTATTCTTTTAATACAACTTGGAATAGATAGACGACGGCCAGGGTTAGCGCAAACAAGAATAATAAACGTAGAAATTGCAGGGAGAATTCTTTTATAGAGCTGATCATAAACCCTATTATACCCCCAGCTAGGCACAACAATGCCTACTATGCAGCTTTTTGGTGGCAATAGATGAATCACTTAAGATGCATATATAATTAGGTTGCCTATGTTGAATCGGGGCTAATAACGAGAAAACCGCGCTATTAAAGCGCGGTTTATGTTTTCCTCTAGCCAGATATCTTTGGCGAGTACTAGTTGACTCGACTAAGGGCTACAACACGGAGGCTGATTGCCTGCTACGTGGAGCTCTCTTAGGAATCTAAGACAAACTAGATGTTTCTACAGGTGCTCAAGGCACATGCGACGCTAATCACTTGCCCCGGAACAACAGAATTACGATGTTGTTCCGGGGCTCTGCTGGTTGCAGTCGCAAATGAAATTGCCTGGTTGGGTAGAGTCGTCCCAGGGATGTGTGTCCCTACTGCAGGTCTCTACCCACCAGGACTTTCAGTCATGTCCTGCAGCTCTTTTGCTTAGTTAGCGATCTTGCTCAGATGTAGCCCCGCTGGGAATACATCTGAGCTAACTGGTGTCTCAAGTTAACTACTTTGGTCACAACCTGCAGGAGTGCAGATAGGACTGGCCTTCGCCTTAGAGTAGATTAAGCTTTAGCCCAATCTCACCAGATGTAGCGTATGTACCGAGATGCCTCCCTGCACACACTACCTGGCCATTTGTGAACCTTTTGGACGTCGTAGGTTCACATTGATTCTTTGCTTACGCTGGATTGCGCAAGTAAAGTCGCATCAATTAAACGACCGGACCATCACCCCAAACACCTGAGTTGTTCCCATCGGTGCGGGTCAGTCGAGGACAGCGTCGGCGCATGGAGCGCCGACGTCAGGTTGGGAGCACTTGGCGGAAATGTCGTGTGCTGCGATGGATTGGCTGTCTTTCGAGGGTCCCCGCGCCTGCGGGGTGGTCATCGAAGCCGTCATATTAACTCACTTTCTTGCGCCAGAAGCGCAATCGGTTTGTTTTGCGACACTGATATTTCCCTTCAGCAAGGGGGTTACGTTTTCCGTCGTCGGTGGCTTTGAGGTATCATGTTTAGTCGTCGCGGCCAGCGAATTGTTGCCTATGCGGCTATTACTGCTGATGATATTCGTCAACAAAAATAGCCGCATAAACGGTGTATCTAGTTTGTCTGTTAAATTACACCGAATGTACGAAATATTTCGTTAGTGCCAACGTACCCCTTGCTTGCAAGTTGTGCGTTAGCTCACACTCAGATACATACACATTACACCGATATGTGCAGGCTTGTCAAACATGTGTATGAATAGCGTGTGTATAGGTGTCCAAACGCTATATGTGACAAAAAAATACAACATATGCACTTTGCGCTGGCCATGACCTTGCTATATCCTAGTACTAGATTAAGAGGGTAACAAACATATGGC
>CAZHOS010000012.1:11733-27841 GCA_964534605.1 uncultured Candidatus Saccharibacteria bacterium | reverse complement strand
ATCCCGCTATCTGCGCGCGGTACGGGAGCGACGGTCGCTCCGCCCGACAAGATCACTTTGTTTAAGAAGGCTATAATAGCTGTTAGCCCCAATAACGTAGCCCTCAAAGAACAAATAAAGCGTACGCTATGGCACGAAATAGCCCACCACTACGGCCTCGACCACGATCAAATCCACAAACTAGAAGGCAAGCACTAGCTAAGGGCCTTCCCATCTGTTAAAATATCTTGGAAGAGAGGTGCTTCTGCAGGCACCTTGTTTTATTGCAAAGGAAACTCACAGTGAAAGATATTCGAAACATAGCCATAGTTGCGCACGTAGACCATGGCAAAACAACTATCGTAGACGGCTTGCTTAAGCAGTCTAATCTTTTCCGTGATAACCAGTCCGAGATGGATACCGAGCTACTGATGGACAGCGGTGATCAAGAGAAAGAGCGTGGCATTACTATTACGGCCAAGATTACAGCCGTAGACCACGACGACACGCGCATCAATATTATCGACACCCCAGGCCACGCCGACTTTAGTGGCGAGGTAGAGCGCACGCTTAATATGGCCGACGGCTGCCTACTGGTAGTCGACGCCCAAGAGGGCCCGATGCCCCAGACCAAGTTCGTGCTGGGCAAAGCGCTAGAGCACAAGCTTAAGCCGATCGTGGTTATCAATAAGATCGATAAGCCAGGTAGCCGTGTCTCCCAGGTAGAAGACGAGCTAGCCGATCTATTTTTGGAACTTGCCGTCGAGGATAGTCAGCTACAATACCCGGTCTACTACGCCGTGGGGCGTGATGGCAAGGCTTGGACCGAGATGCCCAGTAGCTTCGAGGACGACTCTGACTTTGCCGTATTGTTCGACGCTATCAAAACTCATGTACCCCCACCAGATGTAGACGCCGACGGACCATTCCAGATGCAAGTTACGGCCCTTAGCTGGGATAGTTATAAAGGCAAGTACGCCATCGGCCGCATTAACCGCGGTGGCATCAAGCGCAATGATCAAGTCGTCGTTGTTGACTCCCAGGGCACAAGCAAGTCCTTCAAGATAGACGGTCTGTACATGAGTCGCGGTCTCAGTAAGTTCGAGGTCGACGACGCACATGCAGGCGATATTGTTCAGCTTACAGGCATTGCCGATGCTGGTATTGGCCAGACGCTTTGTGATCCAGCGCAGCCAGATGCACTGGCAGACCTAGAGGTCGAGGACCCAACACTGCAGATTTATCTGGGTCCCAACACCAGTCCGATGAAGGGCCAAGAGGGCAAATTTACGACGAGCCGCCAGATCAGCGACCGTCTGCAGAAAGAGCTAGAGACGAATGTTGGTCTGCGCGTAGAACCACAAGAAATCGGCTTTAAGGTTAGCGGTAGGGGCGAGCTGCACCTGTCTGTACTTATCGAGACTATGCGCCGCGAAGGCTTCGAGTTCGAGGTGGGTCGCCCGCAAGTGGTTGTTATAGAGAAGGACGGACAGCAGCAAGAGCCACTAGAAGAGCTACACGTAGAGGTCCCAGACGAGCATGTTGGTGCGGTGCAGCAAGAGCTAGGCGCTCGCCGTGCAACACTAAAATCGCAGCAAGCCAGTGCCAAGGGCAGCGGTACAGAGCTTGTGTACGAGATCCCCACCCGCGCCATTATTGGCTTGCGAGGTATTCTGCTGACAGAAACGAAGGGCACCATCATCATGAACAGCAGCACTATCGGCCACCTGCCACTAACGGCGGCTGTGCAAAGCCTACGCAACGGCGTGCTGATAGCCAACGAGGCCGGCACCACTACTCCGTACTCGCTACAAAACATCGAGCCACGCGGTATACTTTTTGTCCCGCCAGCCATCAAGGTCTACCAAGGTATGATCATCGGCCTTAACGCCCGCAAAGAAGACATGGAGGTCAACCCAACTAAGGCCAAGAAACTGGACAACATGCGCAGCAATAGCAGCGACGGGACCATTCAGCTCACCCCGCCAACAATCTTTAGCCTGGAGCAATCGATGGACTTCATCGAAGACGACGAGCTGCTAGAGGTCACGCCAGAAAACTTGCGCCTCCGCAAGAAACACCTTAATCCGTCCGACCGCAAGCGCGCTGCCAAGTAACTTCTGACGGGCCTCCGCTCCCCAGCAGAGCAGGTGACCCCAGGCCCACTAGAAGTTACTTGGTGCTCCGATTTGGTTTACCTGAAAACACACCTCCAGAATATATTTACAGAGTTAGGGGCATGCTATAATTACGAATATATGAGTGGTCAATCTTTTCAATTTGAAGAACCCCCTGGAGTCTCAATATAAGAGAGAGCGCACGAAGCCATAGACGAAGGCTTACGCGACGAAATTCTTGACTATAAAAATACAATTGGTCAATTAGCGTCGTGGAGACAGTATGTCGATGCGGTGGAGCCTGGCTTTAAAGAAGAAGGCTTTAGGCCAAACTTCCTCATGCGTAGCGGACTTGCTGGCGCTGGCATACGCAGTGCTTTGATTGGCTTCGGCTATGCAGAGCTTGGTATAACGTACGACAACCCAAAGGATGCAGCATTGATTGCGTTATCAGTAATTGCTGTACAGTTAGTTGTGATCCTAAATGAGTCTGCTGAACCTACTAGGGTAGAGATTATAACTGGAGAGATACGGAATGAAGGCTAGAGAAGCACTAATCACATTAATGGGCGAGCCAGACCCTAACCATAGCGACCCCAAAGAGCTAGGGCAGTTTATTGCAGGGACTGTAGGCGCGCCTCTTGCCTGGAAGTACGGCGTAGAAGAAGCCGTTAGTTTTGAGCATGCCGTATATGGCTTTGCTCTGACTGGCATATCTCTTGGCGTAGCTATCAAAAGCGCACGCCGCATAATTCGCGACAAGACTAATTGGCGCAAGAGGACTAGTCAGTCCATGATATCTCGCCCTGACGAGAGCGAGGGGATCGTCTCACTCTAGTTAGAGTGTTATAATACTGCTTATGGATTGGGCGACTATTATAACTATTATTAACTTTGTTATTTTGCTGCTACTGGCAACCTATATTGTATTTAACCCCTCTGCTGCTGGCGGGTCTGACGACAAGGCTTTGCAGCGTGCGCTCAAGGATAACCGCAAGGAGTTGGCTGGTAGTCTCAAGGACAGCAGCGATAGCATTAACAAGCAGCTGCTTGGTGTCGCTAAGCTGCAGAGCGACAGTCTTGGCAAGCTAGGCACCCAGCTAGAAAAGCGCCTACAGTCATTGCAGGCGGACAATAATCGACAGTTAGATCGTATGCGTCATACTGTTGACGAGAAGCTACAAAGCACTCTCGAAAAGCGTCTGGGCGAGAGCTTCAAGCAAGTCGGAGTACAGCTAGAATCTGTACATAAGGGCCTCGGCGAGATGCAAAATCTGGCTACAGGCGTTGGTGATCTGCAAAAGGTGCTTAGTAATGTCAAGACACGAGGTGCTTGGGGCGAAGCTCAGCTGGGTGCCCTGCTCGAAGAAATTCTTAATCCAGAACAATATCTAACCAATGTCGTAACTAAAAAATCTAGCAAGGACCCGGTAGAGTTCGCCCTCAAGATCCCCGGCAAAAAAGACGAGATGCTCTTGCTACCTATAGACGCTAAGCTACCACTTGATAGGTACGAGCAAGTTTTGACTGCTCAAGAAAAAGGAGACAAAGACGAGTTCGCCGCCGCCAGTAAAGCTCTGGAAGCTCAGATAAAGCTCGAGGCAAAGCGCATTAGTGAGAAGTATCTCGATCCGCCGAACACGACAGACTTTGCCGTAATGTACCTACCGATAGAGGGGTTGTATGCCGAGGTCGTCCAGCGCACAGGACTTGTCGATGATATCCGTAAAAAATACAAAGTATCCGTGGCTGGCCCAACCACCATCATGCCTATACTCAACTTCGTCCAGATGGGTTACCGCACACTCGCCATCCAAAAGCGCACCAGCGAGGTTTGGCAGGTACTTACTGCCACGCGCGAGGAGTTCACCAAATTTGGCGACCTCATGGACAAAGCCAGCAAAAAGATCCAAGAGGCCGGTAATGTTATAGAGTCCGCCAGCGCTAAAAGCCGCAATATAGAAGGCAAGTTAAATAAGGTCCAACGCATCGGCGCCCCCGAACAGTCAAAGGAGGATTAACTCTAGTCTAGTTTGAGACCTGCCAACTCTATTCTTTTCGGCCTCGAGGGCGCAGACGCTCTAATTGCTTTTTGGACCGACTCTCTAGATGAGTGTCGAGTAACGGTGACGACATAGCCTCTAGGTAAGTATTTGTCTGGCTCACTGATACCCAAGCAAGTAAGAATAGCCTCTGCTTCACTCCTCAAGGGTTTGGTTTTACCCAGCTTCAAGCCAATTATCGGCCTATCTGTTTTACCTATCGCAATAAACACTTTGCTGACGACCGATAGGTGAGAGTTTAGTGACTCTGAGTTTTCAGATATTGCAGATCTTATTTCTTCCACGCTTAAGCCCTTGTGATCTTTTAGCAAGGCACCGACACCGTGTATACTAAGGATCTTAACATGTGGGTAAGCCGCTGGAGTAACAACGGCTTGTTCGCCAATTACGTCGGCTATACTATCTTGTATGTTTCTAATGGCTTCTAGTGATTCACCAACTACCAGCTTGCCAACAAACATATCGCGTTTAGCTATAGTTCTTACAGTAGGTATACGTTCTAGCCGCGGCTTCAGATGCTTAGGGCTAAATCTCTTTTCTCGACTTCCTTTTGACATAGTAGATATATTAGTGCTAAGAATAGAAAACTACAAGCATAGCCCTAATCGAGTAATAAATGTTGATTATGTTTTTGCGCAGGGGCTTTGAATAAGCCGATTCAGTCTGATAGCTCTAGTATAAAGTGGCTGGACTTTTGTGTGGCAACTTCGACCAATATCGATTTCGTACGCTCTGACATTTTTGGCTGGCTTGATGGGTTTGCCCAGAAGGTTCGACCGACTTTTGTCTCGTGAGTGTTCTTCTCCTCTACGGTGTAACTACTAAGGAGTCCAACAATATGCGAGGTGTTAGCGTCCATTTGCCGGATAGAGCTGACAGTGCCGGTTAGTTTTCCCTCGATGCCTTTATAGCCTGTTTTCTCCTCCAGCTCTCGGGCTGCTGCCTGGGTCGGGGATTCGCCGTAGTGTAGGTTGCCACTGGGCAAGCCGATAGATCCATGCCCTGGGTGCCGTAGCCGCTCGTATAGCAATATTTCATCGTCCTGAGTATTGGTTATTAATAAGATGGACTTAATTGTGGGCATTTTGCGCTCGCGATTTTCGACTAAGCTGTAGCTATTCGCCAGGTTCTTGCCAATTGCGCTGAGGCTGTAGGCTTTGTCGGCAGATTGTTCTACAAGCCCAGCTTTCTTGAGCTCCTTCAGATGGTACATAAAAGAGTTAGCCTCGATAGATTCGGGCTTTAAGTCGCTGTATCGCAGGCTAGTACTCCTCACTAAACGACCAAAAATCTCTCGCTGTATATGGTGTTCGGGTAACTCTGTCTTCATTGCATCCATTCTACCTCAAAACATTTTGAGTCAAATCAAAACATCTAAATTTTGTCGCCTAAGAAATGTATATTTCCTGTCTAACACAAGAGGAGATAGCAGTGCAGACAACAAAGTCAAAGTCAGCAGAAAACATAATCGGTACCGATGTTCGAGGGTCGGTAAGTGAGGGCCTCCCATATATATCCGTATCTGGTATCGGAGATTTCTCCGAAAGGACTGAACTGTGTAAAGAGGTCCGCTCTAAAGTAGGTGATATGGGTGATGTAGAGATGATTGTTGGAGTGCAAGCGACTACAAAAACTCAGATATACAATGTCGAGAATAGTCGAGGGGCTAGGTGGCATCCTGTTGGTCATGGCGTCTGGGGTGCTTTTGGCAGCTTTGAAGATCCAGATACGCAGGAGTATTCATCAGTCCATCAAGGCTCAACTACAGCATTGCACTACTTTGCCGACATTAATTCAAACATATCATTAACCAATCAGTTGGGCTATGTCATGCAGTCCGACCCAGGGGTGTGCGAGCCGTATTGGCATCATACAGATGCACTAAGCACCCTGCAGATAAATGGTCTGATCCCAGAGCAGATTGCTAGCCAGGGCCTTTTAGAAAAAATTTGTTTTTGGAGAGAAGAGACTAGACCACACGGTAGGAATGGGCAGAGGCTGAGGATAATACTGCAACTTGGGTGCGAGTCTCTGTCCCGCATTGTGCTAAAGCCGGATTATGCGAAGCAGGTTGCACTATCCGGTGCGGACTATGTGCTCCTTGATAGCTCTGGAGGCCTCGGTAAGGCGCTCAAAAAAGACAAGTATGCTCGCGCCATTAGAGCTTTGCAAGAAGCCAAAGAAACTACAGGCAAGATGCCTGATATTGCTATTGCCGGAGGTCTTGGCCCCAATCGCTTGGACGATTATGAATGGCTTATAGAGCGCTTTGGGCCATTATCTTGTGACGCCGAAGGAAATTTGAGGGATTACGTTGACCATAAAAGAGATCCAGGCAGCTCTCGATTCAACCCACAAAAAGCCGCGGAATACGTCCGCCAAGCCCACGAAATCTTAAGTACCGTGAATTAACTAATGAAGAAGGGCGCTTAGCTTTCACTAAGCGCCCTGGAGTTGTTGGTTGATGCTATGCGGCAGTAGCTGTAGCTCTGCGGAGCATCGCGCCTGTCCCCCACCGCACTACCGTAGGATCTTGGCTAGATAGTTCGTCTTCATCTCTAGACATATATTCACTTTCGTTATGCCAGCCACTGTATCTGCCATAGGTATTCCTTAAGTATGGATCAGGTGCAGACAATTTTTGCACCAGATCACCCGTGACAAGTACCGCCACTTGAGTGCCCTCTTGCAGCTCGTGGGAGTCTGCTCTAGCAACCTTGCCGATGTGCACCCTTTTATGGGGTGTAGCCTGTGTGGTGACAAAGAGCTTTTTATCTGGAAGCGTAACTTGAACCGTCTCGCATCTTACAGAGCTGAGCTCTGCTAACCAACCACCCTTGACTCTTTTGAAGAGTCGTCCGTACATCTTGTGTGTAGATGTCATATGTTTCGTACCTCCATACGATCGTCGGATCAGACCACTATACATCTTTACTCCTAGTGAAGCAATTACTGAGAATTCTTTGCATGGCTGGTCTGTGGGTGAAGCTAACGGAAGTTGGTGAAGCTAATAGGGAAGGGTAGATCTTGGGATTTTACTAGCTGCATGGCTGCTTGTAGCTGGTCTTTTTTGGGACTCATAACGCGTACGGCTTCGCCTTGGATCTGGGTTTTTACCTTCGGCATTTCTTCGCGCAAGACTTTGGTGATCTTTTTGGCTTCGTCTTGGCCCATGCCGCTGCGGAACTTTATCTCCCACGTCATCTTGAGGTTAGACTCGACAACGGTAGCACTGGTATCGAAGGTCTTTTGGTCGATCCCACGCTTGGCAGCTACTTTGCGCACCATATCTATCAAGGCGTCTAGCTGAAACTGCTGGTCGGCAGTTAGTTTGAAGCCTGTCTTTTCGTCTAGCCAATCAATCGCCGAGCTAGTCCCCTTTAGGTCATACCTGTTTGACAGCTCACGTCCAACTTGATCGTAAACGTTATTCATCTCACCCGCATCGTAGGTGCTCTCGATATCAAAGCTATAATTTGCAGCCATATTTTCTCCTTTCCATACATTCTAACAGATGAAAATATTGATTTAATAATAAGCTTATGCTATAATAAATAGATTATGAGACATATTATAACTCAGCTGTATAACGTGGTCGACGGAAGCGCCGTCGGATTTGCTATGGCAAATTCACACTACTCTGAGCGTCTCGCCTCTTCTTTATAAAACTACATATTTATATACCGCGTTTCGCTCCCGATAGGGAGCTTCTTAGCATCTAAACACATCGGGAGTATCACGCGCTACTAGAAATTCTAGTAGTTAGCAGGAGATTAACAATGCAAGGTCCAATTATGGAACTTACAACAAAAACTGGCCTCAATCTACGGATGGGGCCCATTAGCAAGGATGATTTAAGCTCATTCGTTGGCCCTCATGCCATGCACTCACTCCAGGCGTCTCGATATCTGGGCAGGATTGCTGCCCCTAGTATAGAAGATGAGGAAGAGTGGTACGAAAAGATGCGTACAGACGGCAGCAGCATGAGCTGGGGTTTGTTTGCAGGAGAGTCTGACGGGCATAAGCTTATCGGAGGGACTTCACTGAATCGCATTCAGAACAATCAGATGTTTCGTCGTGCCACCAGTGGTATCCTGATCTTCGATCAGGACTATTGGGGCAAGGGCATCGCGACTGCAACGCACGCTGCTCGTACCTACTTTGCTTTTCGGGAGCTCGGTCTTGGGGTGATCTACTCTAAGGTATTTCACACAAACGAGCCCTCACGCAAAGCGATTGAGTCGGTTGGCTACGTGCTAACTGGAACGAATCGCTGCCAGGGGATGCACCGAGGCGAATGGCTGCACGCCAATGATTTTGAGCTGATCAATCCGGATGACTGGGCATGGAATGCCTGGTGGTCTGGCGATCAGCCCACTGAAGATTTCTTGGAGGCTCGTGAGAGGACTCTACGGAGGCTTGAGTGGGCCGAGGATAACATCAGGTTTACATAATCCCCGTCTTAGCAAGACGCAAAACTATGCTATAGCCCCGGGGTAAAACCCGGGGCTTATGCTTTTTATGGAGGTCCAACTCTGGTAGAGTTATTTGCAGACAAGAGGGTACCCCAGCTGGGGTATTTTATTTTTGTCGCAACTTTACATGTTGGATTTTAGTTTGTGGTCTATTTGGTACTAGATGAATGCCTGTCTCTGAGTGTTTTTAATGCTTAGAGAGGGTATTTGTCTAAAAGTCTGGTGGCATTACGTAAGTTACCGGATATAAAGATAGATCAAACACAAAAAAGTGCGCACCACGCGCAGCCCAGAAAGGAAAATATGAGTAATTTTAGATCCTGGCCAGGCGAGAACGCATTGTGTAGGCCAAGCTATGTGAGTGCTAGCTCGAACGCTTTTGCGGAGCAGACAGAAAGTCTGTGCGCCAAGCATGGGATCACAGGTCAAGAGGGTGGCTTTGCCATCGGGCTTGAATACTGGGGCGGACAAGGCAGTGATCGCAGACCCATTTACTACCGCTTTTTCCCGGGTGCTGTCAATGGATCAGGTAAGAACCTCGGTACTCTCAGCCGACTTTTTGAGGCCGGGATTCTCACAGATGGCTCACTTACGTCTGGGATTAATGAGTTGGGCCTAAGCAATCTTGCTGCATTGTTTACGTCCGAGCAGAGGAGCTCTGCATCTGCAGTCAAGCACACCAATCTGTTTACTCTCAAGAGCTTTACTGGTAGGTGTGACGATGTAAGGCCGGTAGTTCATTTCTCAAGAGATGTAAATCGCCCTCTGGGCGAATCAGACGATTTGGCAGAAGCATGGTTCCGGTTGATGGCACTGAGCACTCGTCAATACGAGCCTAATGGCTTGAGTTGTGAGGGGATGTTCGGTGTGCTCGAGAATCTTGCTTGGTGTGGTCCCCAGGGGTATTTACTTGAGGATTACGATCAGCTTGAGATCGAAATGACCACAAGAGGTGAATTTCCCCCAACGTTAACAGGACTGGATAAGTTCCCTACTATGACATCTTTTGTGCATCCTAGTGGGGTGCGAGTAGCTGACGCAAGTCGTGTGCGCCTTGGAGCGCACTTGGCCGAGGGCACGACCGTCATGCACGAAGGGTTCGTCAACTTCAATGCTGGCACCTTGGGTGCTTCGATGGTTGAGGGGCGTATCTCTGCGGGTGTGGTTGTCGGTGACGGCAGCGACATTGGTGGTGGTGCCTCTATCATGGGCACGCTGAGTGGTGGTGGTAAAGAGACGATCTCCATCGGAGAAGGTTGTCTGCTCGGTGCAAACAGCGGTTTGGGTATCTCGCTCGGCGATGATTGCATCGTCGAGGCGGGGCTTTACTTAACCGCAGGCACCAAGGTGCGTATGGTCGATGGTCCTCGCGATGGTCAGCTTCTTCGTGCTTGGCAGCTGAGTGGTGAGAGCGGCTTACAGTTTAGGCGGGATTCTGTTGATGGCAGCGTTAAAGCTCTCATCAACAGTAACGCTGTTGAGCTCAACGAGGCTCTGCACGCTAACTAATCTAACGTGTAATGCCCGAGTAGTTCTCGCTGGCCGTATGGTCAGCCAGGCGCTCGGGCTTACTCTAGTGTTTTTTTATCTAAAAAATTAGTAGAGTAAGTTAAGTAAAAAAGGATTATGATGAGCAATGATAATTTCGAAGATTGCTTTCCCGCCTTCATCACGGATGAGGAGCCCAGCCCAGGCGTCAGAGTAGAGTTAAAGCGTGCAATAAAGGTAGGCTCGATTGTTATTTGTGCTGAATGTCAGGTGCTGTGGCAGTCTAAAATCGAAGAAGAAATATCTCTAGAATGCTGGTGTTGCGGCAAAGAGCCAGATATTGATATATCCAGAAACACTATAATTTAAGCTTACTCTTTTACTGGGGTATAATTATTGGTAATGAAGTATCAAATAAAAGCTATTGCAGATTTGGCAGCGGAACTGGAAGATCTGTATGATCAGTCAGAGGATAAGTCGGCTGTTCTGAAGGACAAGCGTCTAGGTAGCCTTATGACGGGCATTAAAGATCAGCCGCCTGAGCAGCGTGCGGCTTATGGTCAAGAGGTTAACCAGCTAAAGCAGCATCTGCAGACAAAAGTGTCTGAGTGGAGAGCGCAGGAGAGCTACGTAGCCAAAGGCTCAATAGATGTAACTGCACCGTTTGACCTCAACCAAAACGCTAAACCAGACTTGGTGGCCCCAGAGCTTGGGTCCATGCACCCGATAACCGAGGGTATCCAAGAAGTAAGCGAGATATTTGCACGCATGGGGTTCGAGACAATAGAGTCGCGCCAGCTTGATAATCAGTACTATATGTTCGACAGCCTTAACTTCCCGGCCGAGCATCCAGCCAGGGACGAGTACGACACCTTTATGCTCGGCGAACAAGACGATCAGGGCCGCCCGCTGGTTGCGCCGGCTCACACGAGCGTCATGCAGCATAGAATAATCAAAGAGCGTAAGCAACAGCTAGAGCGTGGAGAGGCGATTGCAGCCGTAGTGCCTGGTCGTGTATTTCGTAACGAAGATCTAGACGCGACTCACGAACACACCTTCCACCAGGTAGAGGGTATTTATGTTGCCAAAGATGTGACCGCCGGTAGCCTGATCGCAACCTTCAAGGCTTTCGCAGAAGAGTACTTTGGCAAAAGCTTAGAGGTCAAGACACAGCCTTTCTACTTCCCGTTTACAGAACCAAGCTTTGAGTTTGCAGTTAGCTCGCCGTTTAAGCAGGGTGCCTGGCTAGAGCTCGGTGGTTGTGGCATGATCCACCCCAATGTGCTGAGCCAAGCAGGCGTAGACCCAGAGGTATACACAGGTTTTGCCTGGGGTTTTGGTTTGGAGCGGATGGTGATGATCAAGCACGGCATAGACGATGTACGCTACTTCCATAGTGGCAAACTAGATTTCTTGAGGCAATTTAGTGGGGCAGGGTCATGACTCCTTTCCAAATAAGAAGATACGAACAAAGAGTTCACGAGAGAACAGGACTGATATTGGCCGAGACCAATCTTGATCCAATCAGGGCAGAGCTGAGCGCTAGTTTCCAGATTGCATCAGAGATTCCGGGGGGCGAAGAGACAGCTGCTCAACTGGCAGGTATAGGCAAGATGATTATCGCAGGGGCATGGTCCCATAGAAGACCAGGCTTATTAGAGGCTATCGTAGGCGGATTGCATACGCAGGAAGGTGCAGAATGAAGATTTCACTGAATTGGGCCAAGCAGTACGTTGATCTCGATATGCCTATCGATGATCTGGTGACTCGTATCGGTTCACGCCTGGGCGAAGTAGAGTCTGTGCAAGATTTAGGCACAAAATACAAAGACGTCGTAATAGCCCGTGTTGTTTCGTGCGAAAAGCACCCAGATGCCGACAAACTATCTGTCTGTTTACTAGATGATGGTGGCAAAAGAGACGTCGAGCGTAACAGTGATGGTTTGGTGACGGTGGTCTGCGGGGCGCCGAATGTGGCTGAAGGCCAGCTTGTGGCTTGGCTACCGCCAGGAGCAACGGTGCCGTCTAGCGTTAATGACGAGCAACCATTCGTACTAGATGCTCGCGATCTGCGAGGCGTAAAGAGTAACGGCATGATCGCCAGCGCAACCGAGCTAGATCTTTGGGATGACCACAGCGGTATACTTGTTCTCGACCAAGGAGAAGCTGGCGATTCTTTCGCAGAGAAGTTTGGCTTAGACGATCACATCATAGATATCGAAAATAAAATGTTCACTCACCGCCCAGATTGCTTTGGTCTACATGGAGTAGCCAGAGAGATTGCTGGTATAACTGGATCAGAGCTAAAGCGCATAGAAGGCCTCAAGGCAGACAGTCAGGTAGCCCAAGAGAATGACGATCTAAGTATAGTTATCAAGGCAGCAGATGATGTGTCTAGGCTAACGGCAGCTGTTATTGACGTGAGTGTGGGGGAGTCTACTTTGCAGCGCAAGATAGAGCTGTCCAAGGTTGGGCTAAAGCCCATCAATAACGTCGTTGACGTCACCAACTACATTATGTACACCACAGGCCAGCCAATCCATGCCTTTGACTATGACAAGTTCAAGGCGCTGAGTGGCGGCGCTAAACCGCAGCTTATTGCTCGCCGCAGCACCAAGGACGAGCAGCTAACACTACTTGGCGACAAGCAGATCACCATGGACCGCGAGGCAACGGTTATCGCTACCGACAAGCAAGCTGTCGCCCTTGGCGGCATTATGGGCGGCAAAGAGACCGAGGTGGACGAGTCTACAAAGCGTATCATTATCGAGTGCGCTAACTTCAACATGTATGACATTCGCCGTACTAGCATGCACTACGGCTTGTTTACAGATGCTAGTAATCGGTTTAACAAGGGGCAGAGCCCGCAGCAGAATCTCGAGGTGCTGCGCCGGTCTGTTGACCAGATGATGGACGACGCAGGCTCTACCGGCACAGACAGTCTGCTTGACACCGGTGCGCCCCGTGACCATAACCAGGCAATCACAGTTAGCGCAGAGTTCATAAATGCTAGGCTAGGCGCAGATATAGATGCACAAGAAATGCGGGCAATGTTAGTGCGCACAGAGTTCGACGTGCAGGTTGATGGCCAAAATCTGACTATCACTGCTCCGTATTGGCGCACAGACATAGCTATAGCAGAAGATATCGTAGAGGAAATAGGGCGTATCTATGGCTACGACAATCTACAGCAAGCGCTACCTCGGCGCTCTATTGCCCCAACGAGCATCAAAGGATTGTTTAAGACCAAGCAGCGTATACGTCAGTCACTAAGCAGTATTGGTGCTAACGAGGCGCTCACCTATAGCTTTATACCCTCCAAGCTACTCGGGGCCGCAGGGCAGGACGAGCAGTATACCTACAAAATCAGTAATGCACTCAGCCCGCAGCTACAGCACTACCGCCAAAGCCTTACGCCCAATCTACTAGACAAGGTTAACCAAAACATCCGCGCCAACCATAGCGAGTTTGCCTTGTTCGAGGTAGGACAAACCCATTCCAAGGCTCACGAAGCCGTAGACACCGACGACCTACCGCAAGAAATCCAGACGACGGCTCTTGTCTATGCTCGTAAAGACGCCAAAGGTCCAGCAGCCTACTACGTAGCCAAGCGCTACCTAGAGTCATTACTAAAAGACTTTGGTATAGACGAGCAAGATGTTGAACTTAAGGCAATAGAGCAAGAGCTCACCCCGCAGATAGCGCAGCCGTTTGACCATACCCGTAGCGCCCTGGTCTTTGCGGGCGAAAGTATGCTGGGCATAGTTGGCGAGTACAAACAATCTGTCGAATCTGCGCTCAAGCTCCCGCGCCAGTCGGCCGGGTTCGAAATAGATACAACTGGTCTGCACAATGTCGTTTCAAAGAGTAAGTTCAAGGCTCTGCCAGAATATCCAGTCAGTACTCAAGACCTGACGCTAAAACTACCTGTAAAAGTGAAATATATAGATATATCTCTAGAGATAAGAATGCTACTCCAGGATACAGAATATAGATACGAGCTAGGATCAGCCAGCAGTTACTACAGGCAGGGAGATGAGACTAAAAATATCAGTTTTGGCATAACCCTTTGGCATGACGAGCGGACGCTTAAGACAGAAGAAGTCAGCAAGGTTATTGAAGATATCGTCGCAAGAGCTGCACGCGAGCTCTCTGCCGAGCAGGTTTAAGACATGGCTAACAAAGAGCTTTACCGAGCACCACAGGAGGTAGATAGGTTTGTAGACGAGTATCCGGCTTTAGCTAAAATTGCAAATACTCCTACTGCAGCTTGGATTAACGATCATGAGCATATTGAGCAAAAGGTCAGGCCATATTCCGCAGAAGCAAGGAAGCTGGGCCAAGTGCCATTATTTGTTTTATACAATGCCATCCAGCGCAACCCAGAAGGACATATCGACGGCTCCGTTAGCGATGGAGCTGGCACATTAGGTGCCTATAAGAAGTGGATTGACAATATACTGCTCGCTACACAAACAGAGTCTATATTTATCCTAGAACCAGACGCTACTGCCAGAGGCTTAGACATTGGCAGCAACGAGCCAGTCCTTGATTATGCAATTACAGAACTAGCTGCAGCGGGGCACTCGGTATACGTCGATGTTGGGCACTCGGACTGGGTTAGTGCCCAGCAGATGGCTAATAGTATCGCACCGTTTGTTGGTGCTGCTAAGGGCATATCTCTTAACGTTAGTAACTACGGGACAACACAGGACAATCATATCTATGGCCTAGAAGTGCTGAGGTTATTGCAAGAAAAGGGCATAGATAACAAAACAATGATTATAGATGTCGGGCGTAACGGTAACGGTCCGTCGGATCATCCAGATAATTGGTGTAATGCCAAGCGAGCTCGCTTAGGCGTAGACCCTACGCTACAGCCAGGGCTTGAAAGTGTAGACGCACTCTTATGGATCAAGCCACCAGGTGAGTCTGACGGTATCTGTAATGGAGGTTTGCCAGCGGGTGAGTTTTGGCCCAAGTACGCATTAATGCTCCTAGGGAGGTAAGTATAAACCAAAGATTATTGAAATATTAGCGTAAGTATGTTATTATATTTTCGAACTATTACCGTGGTTTGAGAGGACAGAAATGACACTCTCGCTAACGGTGAGAGATGTTCATTTACACGGTGTTGGAAACCAATGAAGCAGTGCCGGAGCGGCTATACGGAGTGCAACCAAGTTGCGCTAAGAGTATGGATTCTGGCATGGGAGACGTCCTGCGCATACAGCCATCTGTATTCTCGTGGGTTCGAATCCCACCTGCTTCGCTGCAAATCCTACTTTCGGGTAGGTGAAGGGTAGTTCTCGCTTGTGGTTTCAGCCACAATACCCTTTGCTTGGTGTTTGTCACCAGCTAAAGCTAGACATGCACAGGTGTGCTTACGGTTTACGGAGCTTCCGTGCCACTGTCTAGCTGATGTCGATACCGCTTGGATCAACCGGATCCAAGCCCTACATACATCTGAAAGGATGTGACTTTAAATGTCAGGCAATCAATGGAATGATTACCAGCGAGCCAGGGATGCTGCAAAGCTAGACCCCAGCGACAAGAAGCTGCAAGCAGCGGCTGAAAGTGCATACGCAGAGTACGCATCAAGTCAATCTGGCCAAGCAGGTAGACCGAGATCTCGCTAGTAAATAGTCGCAATAGCGACCGCCGGTTTCCAACACCGGCACACCAAAGTTCTAAAACAAATGTTTTAGCCCTCTGATGTGCCCTAAAAGTGAAAACCACCCACCCGGGTGGTTTTTGGTGTATATCTAGGCAGCCATGCACGACAGCCACTTTTGTGACTTGTCCCGGGGTATTGCTGCAAAAAAGGCACAGACAAGGCACCCACAAAGACCCCACTCTTGTATTACTACAAAAAAAGTGCTAATATAGCGCGGCTGATAAATGTGGAGTATATCGAGTATCGTAGTTTCGTCTACTGACTCTGTACGTCGATGCGTTAATCATGCAACTTAACAAGGTGTTGGAAA
>CAZHOS010000012.1:2340-11633 GCA_964534605.1 uncultured Candidatus Saccharibacteria bacterium | reverse complement strand
CTACTGACTCTGTACGTCGATGCGTTAATCATGCAACTTAACAAGGTGTTGGAAATCGTACATAGATATGTACGTACAAATCTCAACCTTTCGTTGTGGTCATTCACTAGTGGCTAGTACGAAGGGTTGAGTCACGAGCTAGATGCTCGCCCTTTATAGACGGTACCTCCGTCGCATCACGATAGGGCGGATAGCAGGTCGTGTCTGCTATCCGCCCGCCCGGGGCTATACCTCAGTTGGCTAGAGGGTCTGCCTGATAAGCGGAAAGTCGGTGGTTCAAGTCCACCTAGTCCCACGGTGCAGTGGCTTGCATCGCCCTCAGTTATATTCTGAGGGTATACGTAGCTAAGAGCAGCGCCCGTAAGGGTTGCTGTTCGCCCGCCCTCATAGCTCAGCCGGTAGAGCGTCACGCTGTTAGTGTGAAGGTCGCGAGTTCGAATCTCGCTGTAGGGCTCGATGCACCCGTGCATCAACAAACAGATCGAGGCTGTCCAGCTCAGGTTGGACCGGTCTCGCTTATCTCTGTTGAATCAGGGCGTCAGCTTTGATTATCGGCAGAGGTATGCCCCAGGCCTGCTTGCAGGACCGTGGGCGGCATCAACAACCAGACACGTGCTCCGGTTCGTGTCCTAAACGTAGGGTGGCTTGTCGTAGCTTCGGCTGCGGCAAGCCACTACAAAGATCTGCATTGACCTGTGGGTGGAGGAACCTGGCAGGGCAGAATGTGGCCGGTAGAGTGACCCCCTTTCGACTCTACCGGCCACTCATCGTGGCGCAAAAGGGAGGGGAACCGGTGGTAGTTTGGTGTGGCGTGCTTAGGTACGCCATGCCAGCTACCATGCCAGCGAGAATAGCTCAGTGGTAGAGTGATATTAATGCCACCGGATGCATCCGGGTTAATATTTGCGTGGGTTCGACCCCCACTTCTCGCGCGTTACTAATCAGTACTCGGTACAGATCACCGGGCCGTAGCTCAGTCGGAAGAGCGTCTACCATGATTGGTAGAAGGTCGAGGGATCAATACCCTCCGGCTCGACGGTGCCTACCACGATTCAAGCTAGCAGCTCACCACGCTGCAGTTGGTAGGTGTGCTGCTCCTGAACAGGTGTTGATTGCTGAGCAAAGCGATCGATGCCCGTGAAGAAGCAGTGCGACATCTCAAGAAGCATTGCTACTTGAAGGTGTGTGCGCTAGTCGTGGGCGCACACACCGAGTTCTCCACAGCAAGCATATGCTTGGGGGTAGAGCAGGATCAAAACTGCTTCTACCCCCAAGCTGGCCTAGGAGAATCCCGCGGACATAGCTCAATTGGTAGAGCATTCTAGTGTATTTCTCTAGAAGATGTTGGTTCAAGTCCAGCTGTCCGCACCAAGCCTTCCATGTCTAGACGTAGGCACACTGATGCCATCGGTGAGGGAAGGTGTACGTCACTGCTTAGACGTCCAAAATTCAAGCAGCGACGTACGGTCGCACGAGCAGAAGGCGTCACCGCCGTTCTCTCAAGCGAAAGCCTACCCTATGGGCATGGGCAGGTAAGGCTCGGGCGGGAAGGGTTCCCTTTTCCCGCCCGAGTAATCTTTCGAAGGCTTTGTTTTCGAAGACATACTATGGCAGTTGAGTCTCTATACAGAGATTCCTGCAAGTCGGTTTCCAACACCGACACACTAAAGTTCTTAAGCTAACGCTTAAGGCCTCTAGTGTGTAGGTACAGAGGTATCACTATAGAATTCTGAGAGCAAGCTGAGCTGATGATGGAGATCACAGACAAACACAAAAAGTGCTGCTAATGTATAAGCATGGAAGTGATGAGGTGGAAGTCTCTAGGACACTTTCCAAAAGCCGGGAAGCACCCGGCTTTTTAAGTTGTAAGGAGTATACTTGGAAGTCAGATAGGCTCAACACATGTATAATCAAAAAGTATGAGTGAGCTTAAGAAAGTTATCGGAGATTACGATCGTTTTATAGATGAGCTAACCACGGAGGTGTCAGAGCAGGGTTTTGACCTTGATGACTTTATGGCTCTCGATCATATATGTTATAGAGTTGGAAGTATAGAGCGCTATAAAGAAAAGAAGGACCAACTAAGTGTCCTGGCAAGATTAATGACAGAGACTATGGTTAATGGAAGGCCAATAGCTACGTTTGACCTAAATGCCCCAATCATAGTAGGTAGATGGCGCGTTGATGCCATTGAGTTGCCCGCACCTAAACCAGGGAGAGACGAGATAGAGGGTCTTGAGCATGGTGAACTGGTGCTATATGACTCAATCAAAGAGTTTCTGGGCAAGTATAGGGGTAAAGGCCTGGACACAAAAGCAGCCGACAGAGGTATTAACCCAGAAATTGGCTATAAACTTCCAAGCGGTAAAGGTGTAAAGTTTCACATATCACCGCTACTTGCTGTGGTGCAGCTAGAAACTATCCTGGGTGTAGATGAGGTGAATGACGGAGTGAGCGGCATAAGCTCATCTTTAGAATGACCAGCAATTAGTTGTGATAAGAAGTAAATCATGTTAAAATCTACCCCTGATACAGATATAAACTAACGGAGTAATTAATCACATGAGTATTTTAGAGTTAGCTGCTGCCCCGCGTGAAGCTATGGGTCGCAAGGTAAGGGCGCTACGCCGTGAAGGCTTTGTGCCAGCAAACGTCGTTAGTAAGGGTAAGGATTCTATCCCTGTGCAGCTCGACTACAACACGGTCGAAAAGGCCCTAAACACAGTTGGTTATACGCAGCCGCTAGAGCTTAATGTCGATAAAGACAAGATCACCGTTCTTGTAACCGACGTTACTCTTGTACCGGCTCGTAACACCATCGAGCACATCACCTTCCAAGAGGTCAAGAAGGGCGAGCTGGTTACGGCCAATGTCCCAGTCAAGATTATCGGTGATGCGCCTGGTGTGACACTAGGCCTCTTGTTGCTACAGATAGAAGACACAGTCGAGATCGAGTGTGGAGCGCTTAGTATCCCAGAATTCCTAGAGGCTGACGTAACTGGCCTTAACGAAGATGGCGAAGGTATACGTGCCAAGGACCTAAAGCTCCCAGACAATGCCCAGCTAAAGACAGATCCAGAGTCAACACTTGTCCGACTCGAAGAGCCACGTGTCGTAGAGGAAGAGCCAGAAGAAACGGCAGAAGGTGAAGCAGCAGAGGGCGAAGAAGGCTCAGCAGAGGCTGGATCCGGATCCGAAGACGCTCCTGCAGAGGGATAGTCAGAAGTGAAATCCTTATGGAGGGTGGTAACGGCTACATCTAATCTATGGCCATTCTACTTAGTAATCGCAATTCTGAGTATTGCTGTATCGCTAATTGCCCAGACATCGCCGCTGCTGATTGGCGCGATCATTGGCGAGTTACAACAGGTTGGTACGACAGACATAGATAAGAACCTCATTTGGATATTTGTAGCATTACTCTTTGCCCAAGATATAGCAACTACGCTGATCAGTAATGTGCAGGGTTACTTTGGTGATATTATGGCAGTTAAAATTCAGAATCAGCTATCTACGCAGTACTATCAGCATCTTCTGACACTGCCACAAGCATATTATGACGACGAACTAACGGGATCCATCACCGCTCGCCTTAACCGTGGCATAGTTGGGTTATCCGGGTTTACTCAATCACTGACCAATGGCTTTATACCGTTTATATTAACAGCGCTCTTTAGCTTGGGCATCGTTGCTTTTATTAGCTGGCCGATTGCTCTTGTGCTGGCATCCTTGTACCCAATATTTGTCTATATGACTATCAAGACAAGCGGCAAATGGATGGTTTACCAGCAACAAAAGAACCAGAATCAAGACATCGCTTTTGGACGCTTTCAGGAGGTCATTAGCCAGGTAAAGGTCACCAAAAGCTTTGGACAAGAGTCTGGCGAGCTAAGTTTCTTTAACAGGACCATCAAAAAGATCTTAGACCTAACTTATCCCCAGAGTAAACTTTGGCACGCCAAAGACATACAGCGCAACGTAGTGCTAAATGTCGTGATGGGAGCTACGTTTGCTCTTATTGCCTACCAGGCAGTAGAAGGCGAGCTGTCCTTGGTGCAGGCCGTCACTTTGATACAATTTTCGGCACTTATCCGCTTGCCCATATTTACGATTAGCTTCCTCGTAGATAACTTTCAAAAGGCCATAGCCGATAGTCGAGACTACTTTTCCGCTATGGATCAGCAACCAGCCATCACAGACATAGAGGGTGCACGCAAGCTACGCGTAACCAACGGTAGTATCTCGCTAGATAAGATCGAATTTAGCTACGGAGATAAAAAGATCATCCGCGACTGGACAGCAGCTATAGAGCCTGGCACTAAAGTAGCTTTAGTTGGCGAGAGCGGGGAAGGCAAGACAACTATTAGCAATCTGCTATTGCGGCTCTATGACCTAGATGGCGGATCCATTAAAATTGATGGTCAAGATATTGGGAGTGTTACCCAGGCTTCGCTACGCAAGAATATTGGGGTGGTTTTTCAGGATGCTAGTCTGTTTTCTGGTACCATCAAAGAGAATATTAGCTACGGAATGCCTAGGGCTACCAAGAAGCAAGTTATCGCCGCTGCCAAAGCCGCCAATGCTCACGAGTTTATTAGCAAGCTCAATAAAGGCTACGACGCCTTAATAGGCGAGAGAGGCCTTAAGCTTAGTGGTGGTCAAAAACAGCGCATTGCTATTGCCCGCGCCCTATTAAAGGATGCGCCGATTTTGATTCTGGATGAAGCTACTAGCAGCTTGGACAACAAGAGCGAGGTATTAGTGCAGCAGGCGCTAGAGCGACTGATGGATAACCGTACAACGATTATTATCGCGCATCGCCTTAGCACTATCCAGAATGTCGATAAGATCATCAGCCTAAAAGGTGGCCGCGTAGAAGAAATCGGCTCGCCCAAGCAGCTGTCTAAGTCTGGTGGGACGTATCAGCGGTTGCTGGAGGTGCAGTCGGCCTCTGATCCGAAGGCGCGGAAGAAGGCCCTTGCCAAGTACGGCATAGCTGCGTAAGGGAAAACCAGGTGGTTTTCTCTGGCGATCCCTTTCTCTAAGCGGAACTCTAAATACCGAAGTAAATTCGGAATTTAGAATGATTTATGAATTCAAAGATTCAATTTTACCTTCAAGTTGAGCGCTAGGGGCATGCTTTGCCTAGACTTTTACTACAGGTTCCACCCTGGCGGAAAGGCAAGGGGAAGGCCTTTTTTAAAAAAACTTAATATAAAACACGCTTGTCACTGTTGAAGCAGCCGCAATACAAGCGTAGTATATAAGTAGGAAGAAGCACGTGCTCTATAGCGCTACATAATCAGGAAGGGTTCCATGGCCAAAAAGACTGTCAAGACAGCAAAATCAATATTTTCACCGATTAGTACATTCGTGATCAATAATAAGCCTATCACTATCATTGCTTTGGTTGGCCTGATTGTATTTGGACTACTTAGCTATACGACTTTCTTACGTCGGGAAGGTTTCCCGCCAGTTGCGGTGCCAATATCTGTTGGGGCAGGGCAGTATTTTGTAGATGATGCTACCCAGGTAGACGTCGATGTAGCGCAGCCTATTAACGACCTTATATCCGGTCTTGATGGTGTCGAGTCTGTACAAACAAACTCACGACCCAATACCTTTAGCTTTGCTGCCGGCCTGGACGACACGCTTACTAGTGACGAAGCTAATACGTTAATAGCAGAAACTATAAACGACGCCGGTATTTTACCAAGTGGCGCAGAGTTTATGATGATACAAATAGATGCAGCCAAGCTGCTAGGCGACTACGACATTATAGTGTCCGTCTTTTCTCGCACTGACCAATCTACGGCCGACCTAGAGGCGGCCGCAACAGATCTTGCCAGCAGACTAACCAGTTTAGACCTTGTAGAGCGCGCCGAATTAGAGAGCCAGTTTATTACCAACCCTCTCGATCCTACCGACCAGTTCAAGTCTACGTTCGGCCGTGCTTACGACGCCCAGGACGGTGTATTTAGAGAGTCGGCGACTATTGGCGTAACTGGTCAGGTCGGAGACGACTTTGACTTGTTCAAGCTAGACGACGCCGTATCTGCAGAGCTCGATGCCTACAGTACATCGCAGGCGGACTTCACATCTGTAGCCACCAACGATCTATCGACTTCTGTTAGCCAGGACATAGATTCGCTGCAGTCCAACGTTATATTTGGTGCGCTTATAGTGACCATCGTCAGCGCTATACTTATTAGCTGGCGCGTATCCATACTAACGGCGTTCTTTATTGTGGCTGTTCTGCTAGTCAGCGTAGCCGTGCTATACGCAGTTGGCTTGACCCTAAACACCATTACTCTCTTCTCGCTTGTACTGGCGCTCGGTCTGTTCGTCGATGATGCGACTATCATTGCCGAGTCTATATATGCCAAGCGTGACCCCAAGAAAAAACCGGTCACTGTCGTCAAAGAAGCGATCGATTCTATCGGATCGGCCAGCTTTAGCGGTACGATTACTACAGTACTTGTCTTTAGTCCGCTGCTATTCATTACCGGTATACTGGGCGACTTTATATTCCAGATGCCATTGACGGTCATTATCTCGCTATTAGTGTCGTTCTTCTTGTCCATTACGCTCATTCCGCTTCTAGCCAACTATACGATTCTTGGCGAAAAGCAGGCAGCCACCAACCGTACGGCGTTCTTGTCTGACTTTTTGGTAGGCAAGCTACAGCTGCTGAAGACCAGGCCCATGATCGGCAAGCTATACGGTTGGGGGATGATTATGTTTAGTCTTGCACTGATCTTTATCGGAGGTATATTCTTTGGTCGCCTTGGGTTCGATATCTTCCCCTCCGGCAAGGATGGCAACCAGGCGGTAGTAAACATCAACTTCGACCAAGGTACGGATCTAGCGACCGCCGAGGCAATCACCGACGACATCACCGACGACATCGAGTCCGTATTTGGCGATTACTTGGTGCGCGCCCACGCTATTAACGAATCCCAGGCTAACGAAAACTTGGCGCCTATCCTGATAGAGATAACTCCGTTTACAGAGCGCAGTATAACTTCTGTCGAGCTTATAGAAAGGCTAGAGGACCAGATCGGTGAGATAGACGGCGCAGATGTCACTGCTAGTGCTAGCGCTGGTGGCCCGCCCTCAGTAGAGTTCCCATTCTTGGCACAAGTTTCTGTCCAGGACGGGGACATTAACCAGTCAATTGCGGCAGGACAGGCAATAATAGACTTTCTAGGCACCCACGAAGAGGTCGTTCAGAGTGACGAGACAGTACGACTAGAGAAGTCCGAGCTGGGCTTTACAGAGTCAGTCGTACGACTAGACGGTGACCAGTTTATCGAGGTTCGCGCTGGCTTTAATGTCGATGCTACCACAGGTACGGTTGACGAGCTTATCGCGGCGGTCGAGTCCGAGTTCGACGACAGTCGCATGTCGGCATTCGGGTTAGCAGCAAGCGACATATCCTTCGACCTAGGCCAAGAGTCCGACTTTGCCGAGAGCTTTAACGCCTTGCCATTTGTCAGCCTGGCCGTGCTTGGCATTATGTACGTGCTACTGTTTATGCAGTTTGGTAGTTTTGCCCCTACCAAAAAGCAAGGTTTTGTCGCCAAAGCGCTTAGTTTCCGTCCAGCGCTGCTCGTGCCATCGCTCATCCTGCTGGCGCTACCATTTAGTTTCTTTGGTGTCGGAGTCGGGCTATTTGTTACTGACAATCCGCTCAGCTTCTTTGTAATGATCGGCCTCATCGGCCTCATCGGTATTGCTGTTAACAACACAATCTTGTTGACCGACAACGCCAAGCACCACCAGGCCCAAGGCAAGGACCCGGTAGATGCCATATCTAATGCGCTTCACGAGAGGTTCCGTCCGCTGCTAACAACAACCGTTACGACACTAGCGGCGCTGCTGCCACTAGCACTATTTAACCCATTCTGGGAGGCTTTGGCCTTTACAATCATCTTTGGGCTATTTAGCAGCACTATTTTGGTGGTGTTAGCTTTCCCGTACTACTACTTGGCCTGTGAATATCTACGTCGCCGTTACGGTTACTGGGGGATACTGATAGTCATTGCATCGATCGCTTTGCTTATGGCTGGTTCGCAGATTGGATTACCTCTAGTTGGGATAGTGCCGATCTTGTTGTTGCTAGATGCCTACGTTTTTCGGCGCACAGAAGCATAACTTTGTGTTAAACTGATTCACGTATTTGGAGGAATAATATTACATGACAACCAGAATAATATCGTTTATCTTAGCGGCCACCTTCTTGCTATCGACATTGGCCTTTAGTGGCTTCGTTATATTCGAAGCAAGCCAGGAGGACGACCTGCAAGCGCAGCAGGCAGAGCTACAAAGGCAGCTAGAAGAACAACAACAAGAGGCTTTGACCACACAGGAGAACCAAGAAGTGAGATTACTAGACGACTTTACACCATTAACAGACCGCATAGCCGAGCTGCAGATAACTGACACAGTAGAAGGCAGCGGTGATGCCGTGGTTGCTGGCGCTAATGTAACAGTGCACTACACAGGCGCAACTGTCCGTGACGGCGAAATTTTCGAGAGCAGCCGTGATGGCGGCGAGCCAATTAGCTTTAATCTAGACGGCCTTATAGAGGGCTGGCAAGAGGGCATACCTGGCATGCAGGTAGGTGGCACAAGGCGGCTTGTTATACCTGCAGCACAGGCTTATGGTGACGACGAGAATACTGGGCGACCGTTCGGAGATCTTGTCTTCGATATAGAGCTCATCTCAATCAATTAGAAGCCACTCAGCCCAAACACCTGCTCCTGCCAAGATGCAAAACATCTTGCGCTGAGCAGGTGTTTGTCTTGGCACATCTTGGATATTTTAAGCCAGCCGTCCTCGGTCAACGTACTGTATGTACGCCTCACTGTGGGGTCTGACTAAAAATTCCAAGCTGCACTCAAGCTGAGCACCTTCACCGACTTCGATTAAAGGTTTGAACTGAAACTCGCCAAAAGGTAAGGGTTCTCGTTTAAGACTTTGCAAAAAATCATGTATGCTTAATATAGGGAGATTACGCATGAACAATGAAGACTAATTGTTAAAACCGCCTTATGGGCGGTTTATCCTTGCTTCAACCTCAACTAAAACTGATTAGATCAGAATAGCTTTTGGTCAGTCTGTTTGGCGAGGACTGTCTGAGCTCTCTTTAGAGTGTGAGTTCCGCAGACAACTGATTGGAGGAGGTATTCTTGGCTAGTCTGCTTTTACGGTTATTTGGGTTGGAGGTTTTGTTACTCTTTTGCCGGCCAAAAGAGTTAAGAGTCCGTTCTTTGCAAAGAACATTCAT
>CAZHOS010000012.1:0-2240 GCA_964534605.1 uncultured Candidatus Saccharibacteria bacterium | reverse complement strand
TACTCTTTTGCCGGCCAAAAGAGTTAAGAGTCCGTTCTTTGCAAAGAACATTCATAAAGTTTTTATGTTAAAACTGATACACTATAGACATTAGAAATAAAGACTGGTAGTATATTGACTATACAAAGTATAGTAACTACACGAAAGGTATAAATAAATGGCAAAAAGTGTAACCGTATATAGTACAACTCATTGTGGCGCGTGTGCGCAGCTCAAGAAGTGGATGGACGAAAAACAGATTAATTATGATGCCGTCAATATCGAAGAGAACCCAGACCGCATGAGCGAGATGATAGAAAAGGCCGGCACTATGCAGGTACCAGTTACTTTTATACGTGACGAGGGCGACGATAGTGACGACAGCCTACAGGTTGTTGCAGGTGCTAATTATGCCGAAGTCAGCAAAGTTTTGGGACTAGCATAATGGCTTCTTCTAAAGACGCGGTTGTAGTATTCGGTGCCGAGTGGTGTGGCTTCTGCCACCGGCTAATGGATTGGCTAAGGGCTAATAATGTCGAGTTCGAATACCGTAACGTCGACCTACCTGGTATGCGCGATCAGATGACTGCGCGCACAGACGGTAATCAAACTATTCCGGTAATGTTTGTTGGTGGCGAGTTTTGGGTGCACCCCCAGACGGACACGCTCAACACACTCTTTAAAGAGAACGCCGAGCTAGAGGGCACAAAGGACTTTGCGCCAGATCAAGACATTAGCCCGGATCCTGCCGATCAACCGGCAGCCGAGCCAGCAGAACCAGAACAAGCTCCACAGATGGCTACACATGAGGTTAGCGATCACGGCCCAGACCAGAACCCAGATGTTTGGGATGTTTTGATGGTCGGCGCAGGACCTGCCAGCCTTGCAGCTGCTGTATATACAGCGCGCGAAGACATTAGCACTTTGCTCGTAGAGAAGGCGATTATTGGAGGCCTGGCGGCAATAACCGATAAGGTCGACAACTATCCTGGTTTCCCAGATGGTATCGAGGGTATGAAGCTCGCCGAGAAGCTAGAGGCTCAGACCAAGCGCTTTGGTGCAGTTATAGAACTAGACGAGGTCAAGACTATAACCAAAAAGGACGATCACTTCGAGGTCCAGCTAGGTGCAAGTACCAAAAAGGCAAAGACAGTGCTGATAGGCACAGGTTCTGAGTGGCGCAAACTAGGTATCCCCGGCGAGAGCGACTTTTACGGCCGTGGTGTACACAACTGTGCTACCTGTGACGGAGCGTTCTACCGCGACAAGCGGCTGGTTGTAGTTGGAGGCGGCAACAGCGCAGCTCAAGAGGCTCTGTTCCTAACCAAGTTTGCCAAGCATATTGACCTTCTGGTTCGTAGCGACAAGTGGAAGGCTAGCGAAGTCTTGGTCCACGAGGTCGAGAACCACCCACAAATTACCGTACACATGGAGACCACAACAGACGAGATTGTTGGTGAAGACGGCAAGGTTACAGCCGTTCTAGGTACAAATAATGGCGAGCAGAAGCGATTCGAGACCGACGGCGTGTTCGTCTTCATTGGCCTAATACCAGTCACCTACTATCTAGAGGGTAGTGGTGTTGAGTTAGATGACTACGGCTTCGTCAAAACGGACGACAAGCTGAACACAAATGTCGAGGGTATCTTCTGTGCGGGCGATGTACGTAGCGGAGCAACCATGCAGATTGCCAGCGCCGTTGGCGAAGGAGCTGCAGCAGCCCTCACCATCCGTGAGTATTTGAACGCCGCTTAAGGAAGGAATGGCCCCCCTTAGCCGCGGGGGTGGGAGAGGTCGCCGTCTCCGGGGATCATTTTCTCGAACGGTATAAATAAACCTGGAGTAAATCCAGGTTTATTTATAGTTAATACGGTAGCCATGCCGCCTGCTATAATTGAGTAATGTCTAAGGCAAACCAAGTAGGCAAGATGCTTAGAACCGCACTCATCCACGCCAAGCCAACCGAAACTGGTCTTTTCTGTATCGTAGAAAGATCAGAGTTTATAAAAATGAAGCAGGAGCAAAACGATGATTAAAGATATTTTTACTATTGAGGCGCCTATCGAGAGCGTCTATCTGGCGCTGACGGACGCTAAGATCATGGACGAGTGGAGCGGTGGACCTGCTGAGTCAGACCCAGCAGTTGGCGGCAAGTTCTCTCTGTGGGGTGGTGATGTGTACGGCGTTTACACAGGCCTGGTTGACCCGACTAGCATACTCATGGACTGGTCTATGAACGACTGGCAGAAGCCAAGCAAAGT
>CAZHOS010000011.1:0-28691 GCA_964534605.1 uncultured Candidatus Saccharibacteria bacterium | reverse complement strand
CCTAGCCACACTATCTATGAGGACGATAATCATTTGGCCTTTTTGACGATATTCCCAAACACCGAGGGTTTTAGCGTTGTTATACCCAAGACACACCAGCCCAGCAATTTTGCCCAGGCCAGTGAAGACGTGGTTTTGCAGTTGACGGCTACCGCCCGCAAAGTCGCCCAGCAGATTACGGCTGCGTATTCGGATGTCGAGCGCTGTGCTGCTGTCTACGAAGGGTATGGGGTTAATCACCTGCACGCCAAGCTTATCCCGCTGCACGGTACTGCCGGAAAGGATTGGCAGCCACATAATATGAACAGCGATGTGTACTTTGATCAGTACGAAGGATATATCTCTACCCACGAACCAAAGGACATGGCGGATCACAAGCAGCTAGCAAAAGTCGCCGCCAAAATTCGCGGTGGCTCTGCCTAAGCTCAGCTGTAAAAAATACGGCGCAATTTGCACGCGGGTATAAACGATCTCTGTTAAACTAGTGTGAGCGATTATAGAAAAGGTCACAAAAACTTGAAGCACACAGTAACCGAAGTAAAGCTAAAGAACGGAGCCAAGGGGCTCCTTATTAACGTGCCCAGTGCTAGTGTCATGGCCTTCGACATTAACTTTAAGGCCGGGTACTTCCTTAGCGAGGACCACAAATGGGAGACAGCCCATATCATGGAACACATGGCCTTGGGGGCCAATCAGACTTACCGCAGCTCGCGGAAGTTTAATGCTGTTTTACAGCAGAACGGTGCCTATTCTAACGCCGGTACAAATGCCCACGACATCGTTTACGACGCAGAGTGCGCAGACTTCGAATGGGACCGTATTTTTGACCTTATGCTACTCGCCATTAGCAAGCCGCTATTTATGGCATCGGAGTTCGAGGCAGAGGTTGGCAACATCCACGAAGAGCTTATCCAACGGGGCAACAACCACGGTGCACAGCTTAATCTAGAGCTGGGCAAACAGTTAGGTTTTTATGCCAAGACGCATCACGAGAGGCTAGAGCTGCTCAAGAACGTCACGCTCGAAGACGTTAAAGAACATTATAAAAAGACACACTTTACCAAAAATATGCGCTTTGTTATTGCCGGCCCAATAGACAGCCAGCGTAAGAAAGCAATTATAGCTAAGCTCGAGAAGGTAGACCTGCCTGAGGGTGACAGAGGCAGATTCGAAATGCCCGACGAGATCCCTCGCAAGCTCGAAAAGCCGGTATTTATCAAGAACAAAACCGTACCGAACCTGTACTTCGATATAGACACCTTCAAGCTTGGCGGTAGACTATCCGAACCAGAGCTGTATGCACTATCGGCAGTCAATAACATTCTGAACGGCACGTTGCACTCACGTATCTTGGGCAAGGCGCGCGAACAAGGGCTCGTCTATAGCATGGGCTCTAACCGTTACTGGTCCAAGAACTACACTGCCTGGGGTATCGGCGCTCAGGTTTCGCCCAACAATGCCCCCGAACTGTTTGATCTGGTTGTGCGCGAGATAAAGCGGGTGCTAAACGGCACACTGGATGCCAAGGACCTTGCTGCCGCCAAAGACTTTGCTATCGGATCGTATCAGCGCGGTGCACAGACCGTAAACAGCGTGTCTAGTCGCTACCGTGGATTGTATTTTGCGCTCGATAAAGTAGAGGATTTTTACGAGTTCCCAGAAAAGGTCAAGGCCGTAACCAGACCGCGCGCAGTCGCCGCCTACCAGAAGGTCTTCGAGGACGGAATCTATGGCCTTGGGTTCTTAGGTACTGCCGACCAAGAGTTGCGCGATCAGCTCGAGCAAAAAGTCGCCTCGATCTGGCAATAAACCAAACAGTAAAAAACCCGGCTATTTGGGCCGGTGGTTGGGTGGTAGAATAGTCGTATGAGTAATACAAACATGCCAGACTTATTTCGCCTGCAAGAAGAATTGGCCGAAGCGTATGAGCGACTAGATATTGTTAGGAGGGGCGAGGCCTTGGCGCAGATGCAAGAGCAAATGCTAGCGCCAGACTTTTGGCAGGACAGCAGTGCTGCGCAGAAGATATCCAAGCAAGCGGCTGCTAGCGAGTCGCAGCTTAAGCCCTGGCAAAACCTTAAGCAAGAGCTTGACGAGCTGCTAGAGCTAGTATCGATAGACGATAGTCTGGACAACACCGAAGTTACAGCTCAGCTAGGTATTATCGAGGCCAAGTTTAATAGCCTAAAGGTGCAGCTGCGCTATAGTGGGGCCTACGACAGCCACGATGTTATCCTGGCTATTCATGCTGGGGCAGGTGGCACAGACGCCATGGACTGGGCGCAGATGTTGCTGCGAATGTACACCCGCTGGGCCGAGAAGACTGGCGCCAAAGCAACACTTATCGAGGAGTCGCGCGGCGAAGAGGCTGGCATCAAGAGCGTCAGTATCGCTATCGAGGGACAACCCTACATCTATGGCCGACTAAAGGGCGAGCACGGCGTACATCGTCTAGTAAGGCTTAGTCCATTTAACTCTGACAATCTCAGGCAAACGAGCTTTGCCAAAGTCGAGGTTCTACCCAGTATAGATAGCCCAGACGCAATTCAGCTAGACCCAAAGGAGCTCCGCATAGATACCTTCCGTAGTGGCGGCAACGGCGGCCAGAGTGTCAATACAACGGACTCGGCTGTGCGTATTACGCATATATCAACCGGTATCAGCGTATCTATCCAGAACGAGAAGTCTCAGCTACAGAACAAAGAGACCGCCATGAAGGTCCTTAGCTCGCGTCTGGCCCAGCTGCAGCTCGAGCAGCACGCAGCTACCATCAGCGAGATAAAAGGCCCCAACCAAGCCAACGAGTGGGGCAGTCAAATACGTAACTACGTCCTGCACCCGTACAAGCTAGTAAAAGATGTCCGCACCAACGAAGAGTCTAGCGACCCAGACAAGGTTCTGGACGGCAGCATAGATAGCTTCATCGACGCTTACCTCGAATACGCTCTCGGCAAAGAGTAGGTTCGATGCCAAAAGATAGAATCTTTAGATTAAATGCTGTAGTTAAGATCTCGTAAGAACTGAGTAGAATAGAATCCTTTACCGCCAATATAGCCAGTTTCGAATAGTTCGATGGATATGTCACGGCCAACATAGCGAATATGCCACGGTTCGTGCACATAACCAGTCAGCGCCTCCTGCCCAGTCGGATAGGTCACAACGAAGCCAAACTCGTGGGCGCGCCTCTCGATAAAGTCGTATAAGGATGCATTTTGGATAGGATCAAAAGCCGCCGCCCCGGGTGTGTTGAGGTCGACAGTAGTGCCAAGCTGGTGTTCGGAGTGCCCGGCATGGGCAGAGAACGTATTGGCCTGAGCTGTAGCCTCTTGCTTGCTAAGCCCGTCTCGCTGCTGCAGTGTTGTTACCCAATTATCAAACGTCTCGCTTTGGGTAGAGAATGATCGGTAGCTGCTAGTAACTGTAACGCTAACGCCTTCCTGAGAGGCAGCCTGGAAGAATAGCGTTAGAGCATCGGCAGCTTCTGGGGTAAGGGTTGCCGCACCACTTAGGTTGACGGGCGACACGTTTGGCACATAGTTTTCCGGCAGGGCATGCTCTTTATCTACGGCCGCATAAAAGCAGTTAGAGCTAGCACAGTCAAAGACACCGAGAGCCGAGTTATAAAAGGCTGTTGTGCCCGGCCCCGGCACGCTCAGGGAGCTAAAGTCTAGGGGTGGGGCTACCGGGGTAAGCGGGGTCGTATCGATGGCTTCTAGACTGCTGGCCTCTAGCTCGGCGAGGTCCCCGTCTAGCCTTATCGGCAACAGAGGCTCTGTCTCGCCTGGTGGCTGATCTGTTTGGGCAACAAACCTATCACTAAAGACGAATAGTCCGCCAAAACCGAGCGCGACGGTTAGCGAGATAGCGAGGATAAATAGGCTACTTTTGTTCACGGTATATAAGTATACATGGGTTTCTGCTCACTTGCCCTAAACACAAGCGCGAATGTGCTATAATAACGCCTGTGATTTTATTGGATCGTGTAAGTAAAAAATACGCCAAAACGGGTAACGCACTAGACCGGGTTACTTTGCATATAGAGCCCAAAGAATTCGTTATTATTATCGGCTCTAGCGGAGCAGGCAAAAGCACTATACTCAAGATGCTGACGCGCGAGGAGCGCCCCGACAGCGGCAAGATCGTCGTTGGTGGTGTCGATTACGACAAGTTACGCGACAAAGACATACCCAAGATGCGCCGCAAAATAGGCGTTGTATTTCAAGACTTTAAACTACTGCCTAACAAAACCGTGTTCGAGAACGTCGCCTTCGCCCTAGAGATAACCGGCAGTAGCGGCAAAGAGATTAAGCATACGGTGCCAAAGGTTATAGATATTGTAGGGCTTCAGGGCAAAGAAGACAGCATGCCAGCAGAGCTATCTGGCGGCGAAAAGCAACGCGTGGCAATCGCCCGCGCAATTGTGCGTCAGCCAAAGATACTGATTGCTGACGAGCCAACTGGTAACCTAGACCCCAAACACGCCTGGGACGTCGTCAAGGTGCTAGAGAAGGTCAATCAATTTGGCACAACCGTAGTCCTTACGACCCACAACCAGCAGGTAGTAGACAAGCTAAAACGTAGGGTTATAACGGTCGAGGGCGGCAAGATAGTCGACGACCGTGCACATGCCAGCTACGAAAAAGCCACCAAAAAGCCAACCAGGAAGGCGAGTAAATGATCATAACTCTCCTGCGCATAATCATGACTGGTATGCGCAACTTTGTGCGTAACTCTTGGCTGACTATTGCCGCTACAGCGGTGATGGTTGTGGCTCTAACCATTGTGTTAATTGCCGTGGTTTTGAATGTTACAGCCAAGAATGCCATTGATGTACTATCCGAGAACCTGCAGATATCTGTTTATATTCTGGACGAGGCTCCAGAAGACCGCATAGCTTCGCTGCAGAGCGGTTTAGAGCAGAACGAGTTCGTGGCCGATGTAGATTTTGTTGATCAGCAGGAGGCCCAGCAGCGCTTCAGCGCTACGTTTGGGGATGACGAAGGTATCGTCGAAGGTCTGGCTATTATCGGTGGTGATAGCTTACCGGCCTCTCTAGAGATTAGCGCAAACGATCTAGAGCAAGTCGAGTCTATTGCAGACGTCGCCCGTGACGACGACTTTGCAGATATTGTCGAGAGTGTATCTCTGGGCAGGGTAGAGGCTCAGGACACCATCGCTCGGGCTACGGCAGCACGGAGCTTTATTCTACGTGCCAGCATTATTAGCGCTGCGGTGTTTGGTGCGGTGTCCGTGCTAATTATCTTTAATACTATCCGTATGACCACCTTCACCCGTAGTGACGAGATTCGTATCATGAAGCTTGTTGGGGCAACCCCGCGCTTTATTAGAGGTCCGTTCTTGGTAGAGGCCAGTATGTATGGTGTGGTTGCCGGACTGATATCTGTTGGCGCCGTTTACGCCATCATCGTATTCTTAGGAGGCAAAGTTTCTACCCAGCCAGAATTTAACGAGACGTATAACTTTTTCTTAGAGAACCGCACTATGGCTGGCATGATGGGTGGGGCAATTGTTAGCGGTGTTTTCGTCGGGGTTGTTAGCTCGGCGCTTGCTATGAAGCGCTATTTAAGATTGAAGAATTGGTAAGATAGAGCCTGTCGTACGGTAAACAAAGGCAAGGCCTTTGTAATTCTTTTTGGGAAAAAGTATTAAGTAAGCTACTTCAGCTAAAAATCAGAACAAACCTGTATTCTTGTTTCTGAAATTGGCAGTAGCTGCAAACCTGTATTGCGGTTACTCCAGCATAAGCGTACAATGTTCGGAGCTATGGAGAGTAAAAAATCATCAATCAGTTCTAAGATACTGGGCTTTGGCCTAGGTGGATTCTTTTTAGTGGGCGCCGCGCTGCTTGGTGGCATATACCTAGGACAGGAAGAAATAGTAACGTTCAAGGGCGCCGAGAACCTAGTCAGCATTCCTCTTAATAGCAGCAACGCCAATAGTGATCTACCAAGTGATCTAAACTACGACGGAGTAGAAGAGATATATGACAGCTTGCGCCGTAACTTCGACGGCGAATTAAACGAAGAGGACCTTATAAATGGCATCAAACGCGGTCTAACTTCGGCAACTGGGGACCCTTTTACAGAGTTCTTTAACGTTAGTGACGCCGAGGCATTTACGGCATCTTTGGACGGTACGTTCGTTGGTATCGGTGCCGAGCTTAGCCAAGACGATAACCAGAATATAATCGTAGTCTCTCCTCTAGAGGGCTTCCCGGCGGAGGCTGCAGGCCTGCGCCCACAAGATATAATCGCCCAGATAGACGGCGAGGACACCGCCGGCTTTACCGTAACACAGGCCGTACAGGCCATTAGGGGCGAGATTGGTATCGACGTAACTCTGACAGTTGTCCGCGGTAATTCCGAAGTACTAGATATAACTATCACTCGCGATACCATCGATATACCGAGTGTTACTAGCAGTATCGAAAATGGCATAGGTATCCTCGATATTGCCCAGTTCTCGGACGACACTTACGACCTAGCCAACGCAGCGGCTCAGGAATTCCGTGACCAAGACGTATCTGGCGTGATCGTAGATGTACGCGGTAACCCAGGCGGCTTCCTAGAGCAGGCAACGCGCATAAGCGGCCTATGGTTGGATGACGACAAGGTTGCAGTAGATATTCGTAGCGACGGCGAAAGCCAGCAGACACTCAACGCCAACGGATCGAGACGGCTGCAAGGCTTGCCGACAGTAGTTCTCATTAATGGTGGTAGTGCCAGTGCTAGCGAGATCGTAGCTGGGGCGCTCAGCGACAACGGCGTAGCTACGCTCGTGGGCACACAGTCATTTGGTAAGGGCAGTGTTCAGAACCTCAACGAGCTAAGCGACGGCGAGCTGCTAAAAGTCACGACAGCACGCTGGTTTACACCCAACGGTATTAACATAGACGACGAGGGCATCTCGCCCGACGAGGTCGTCGAGATCAGCGAAGAGCAGTTCCTAGCTGATGAAGACCCTCAACTGGACCGCGCCCTAGAGATCTTGCGGGGCGATCAGGCCCAGAACTAGACTTTGTCAACAAGCAAAGCTTGTTTGACCGGCCTAGTTTTGTCTTGGCACATCTTGGATATTTTAGCCCAGCTATCCTCGGTCAACGTACCGTATGTACGCCTTCCTGTGGTAGCTGACCGAAAATTCCAAGCTGCACTCAAGTCTGACCGACCCCTGGGCCGGTGAGAGAATCATTTATCAAGAAAATTCGATTTTATCTCCAGTTGAGCGTTGGAGTCCTAGAGATATTGATCAAGAAGAGCACCTGCTTGATTAAGAATTACATGAGGCGAAGTAGGCGAGTCTGCCTAGGTCCAGCGCTAGCACAATACTCTCATGGTAGTGGTCTATGTTGTACCACTTAGTGATATAGAGGCATCCATCATTGATGAGGTTAATTCCTTCTAGTTCGCCTTGCAGCGTCGTTACGCCAGCGCCACCAGGTATTCTGAGGCTTGGGAATCTCCATTCCGTAAGGTCTTCGTGCTCGTGCTCTAGCGATACTTCATATCCAAATGCTTTTGCTGACAGCTCGCCTGATATTTCCATCTCCAAAGCTATTTCTTCGGCCAACTGCTCTTTTGAGTGATCTCTGCGGATATCAACCATTGCCTGCAGAGTAGATTCTAAAGCTTGGTCTATGACCGGAGAGTCAGAGTTGAGGTATTCTTGCATAGAGACTCCAATCCAAGTTATAAGGCGATCCCTTCCTATATGAGGTATCAGACACCTGTCAGTACTTTTATCATATGTTTTGAGTAGCGCTTGAAGGGCATATAGATGTTTGTCCGCTGTTTCCTGTATTGGAAAGCCCCCTTCTTCTAGCGGGACCATATCGATGCCAGAAAGGCTTAGCGTGGTGCCAGCCAGTGTAGGTCCTGTATTCTCCAAATCTTTCATTGCTTCATCTAGTACTCCTGGCTCTACTAGCCCAACATCTATATGTAGTCTTCTTTCCGTGTCATAGATGAACATTGGTCTCGTCATTTTTGTATTCTATCTTCTTGCGTGAGCAATTAAAAACACAAGCGTAGACTCACGCTGTGATTATTACTTCGTCATAATAAAGATTTAGCTGGTATTATTCAGGCAACAGAACGCATGTTCTTGTTGAGGGTAGTAATGATGGCACGTAGATTAAAGGAGAATAAGACTCCTCATTTTGTAGTAGTTACAGGCGGAGTTCTGTCTGGCAACGGCAAGGGCATAACCGCAGCGAGTATTGGTGCCTGTATGAGTGCCCGAGGGCTTAGCGTCAACATCCAAAAGTTCGATATGTACCTTAATGTCGACGCAGGCACACTAAAGCCAGGCAAGCACGGTGAGGTCTTCGTGACGATTGACGGGGCCGAGACAGATCTGGACCTGGGCCACTACGAGAGGTTCTTGGACCGTAAGCTCGACCAGTCCAGCTCGGTCATGCAGGGCAGGGTACTAAAAGAGATTATCGAGAAAGAGCGCTCGGGTGGCTTTAAGGGGCACGATGTGCAGGTCATACCCCACGTTACAGATGCTATTGGGCAAAAGATGATGGATGCGGCCAAAGGCTTTGACGTCCACATTATAGAGCTTGGCGGAACTGTTGGTGATTACGAGGGGTTGGCATTTGTCGAGGCGGCTCGCCGGCTAGCGCTGTCCGTCGGCAAAGATAATGTGACCTACGTACATGTTGTCTATCTGCCCTATCTAGAGGTAAGTGGCGAGATCAAGACCAAGCCTGCCCAAAACGCTGCCAAAACCCTACGCAGCATCGGCATTACTCCGCATATATTGGCAGCCCGCTGCGAGCGGGACATAGAGTCTAACACCAAGTTCAAACTGTCTGTATTTACAGACATACCCGAGGATAATATAGCCATCCTGCAGAATGCTCGCACAGTTTACGAGGTGCCTCTGACTCTTGAGAAGCAGGGTATTACTAGGACTATTGCGAATCGTATCGGTACTAAAAAACAGCCAGATATGTCCATCTGGCGCAAGACAGTTACCTCGGCCACCAAAGAATATGCAGCCAACGTACATGTGGCTATGATAGCCAAGTATCTGGACAATCTGGATACGTATATGTCTGTTACAGAAGGGCTAAAGGCCGCTGCTTGGGCCAATAAGGTCAACCTGCAGATTAGCTGGGTAAACGCCGAGGATCTGGAGTCTATGAGCGCCTCGGAAGCATCGCTAGAGCTTATGAAATACGACGGTATTTTGGTGCCTGGCGGCTTTGGCCAGCGTGGGGTGGAGGGCATGATTATCGCCGCCCAGCATGCTCGCCAGCACAAGACTCCGTACTTTGGTATTTGTCTCGGCATGCAAGTTGCGACCATTGCGTTTGCGCGGGATCATGGCTGCTCTGGGGCGCATTCGACAGAGTTTGATGCTAAATCGCAGCATCCTGTTATTACGACTATGGAGGGGCAGCAGGGCAAAGAGATGACCGGCGGCACCATGCGTCTCGGTAGCTACACATGCGACCTGCAGAAGGGTAGTCTGGCTAGCACCCATTACCAGGCTCGGCAGGTACAAGAAAGGCACAGACATCGTTACGAGTTTAACCCAGACTATAGGGACAGATTAGAGGCGTCTGGTCTTGTGCTTAGTGGCACTTGCCCAGACAACGGTCTGGTCGAGATCATTGAGCTTGCGCCCAATGACCACCCATTCTATATCGGGGTGCAGTTCCACCCAGAGTTCGGCTCTAGGCCCTACAGACCACACCCAATATTTGACGGTTTTATAAAAGCCGCCAAGAAGCACAACAAGAACAAGTAAGTGTGTTAGAATTACTTATATGGAAGACAACACACAAAACCTCAATCAACCCGCTCGCAAAAAGATCCTACTCGTCGAGGACGACAACGGACTAGCCAGCGTTTACCTTACACGACTCCAGGCCGAGAACTTCGAATGCCACCGCGTTAGCAACGGCGAAGAAGCACTCGCAGCAGCTCTGGAGTTTAAGCCAGACCTAATATTGCTAGATGCAATGATGCCAAAAGTTAGCGGCTTCGATGTGCTAGACATCATTCGTAACACACCAGAAGTAGCCAATGTCCGAGTTATAATGCTGACAGCCCTTAGCCAAGAGTCTGACCGAGAGCGAGCAGAGAAGCTCGGTGTTGATGAGTATCTGGTTAAGTCGCAGGTTGTTATTGCAGATATAGTCGAAAAGATTCGGCACCACCTCTCCATTTAATTCGCAGACCAGAAAGCAAAGAGTCGGCAAAAGCCGCTCTTTTGCTTTCTTCACGGGCTCTTTTGGATATTTTCGTTGCTGTAACTTGGAGGGCAGTGCCATTTGCACAGCCACTCTAAGCTGTCCTTACGAGAAATTCCAAAAGATCTCCGTGTCTGCAGTTAAATGCCTCGCTTCGACTGCGTTTCCGTGATGCTTTAGGGGATGGTATCTTATGCACAGCAACCTTTCTTTGTCCTCACTAATATTCCATTCTGACTCAAAGCCAAGCCTAAATGCCATGCTTTGATGGTTTTAATAGAGAAGTGTAAGAAGAGAGGGCACTATAACTATATTGATCTATCTATTTGATATTAGGATCAAATATTGGAAGTATAGCCATAAGCTTTACAAATATGCATATCTATGCTAATGTATTCATATCTAAATCAAAAACAAAAAAATATGAACAACGAAGCATTAAAACTACCCGCAGCAGATACGAGTAATACCTATCACCAAATAGATGATAGGAGATCTGGTGGCAGATGGGGCGCTGGAAGGCAGGTAGGCATACGCATTGTCGAGAGCGCTTCCAATACAGCTACTGAAGGCCTAGTTAAGTTTGCGCCTGGCCATACAGAGTCAGGCATCACTGCAAGAGTCGTTACTGAGGAAATTATAGATTTAAGGGACACAGATCAAGCTGTGTCATCGAGGGTGAGCTAGCATGAGCGAGCGCTGGGGAAATAAGGCAGCCGCGAAAGCTGAGAACTCCATTCGTTTAAATGAAGTTCTGAGTAGAGGCAGCTCTCCTAGGAGTGTGGGTGCTGCTGCTTTTCGGGGTGCTAGAGTGGAGAACCAAAAACCGACAACGCAACAACAAGAGGATGTTCCTGAAGAAGGTGGACAAGTATCAAGCAGACCATGGACCCCACCTACAAGACCAACGAAGATAGGTGAAACTGGAGGCTTTATTAATCAGGGTCCTCCGAACGAGCATAGATCTCTTGTAGACGATGAGCCAGGTCTTCCTTTAGAGCAAGAAGGCGTCACTGTACCGGTGGGTCAGCCTGGTCAAGATGAATCACTTGGACGTAGCCCACATGAAGCTGCTGTTCCTGGGCAAGAGCCTGGTGAACAAGATGTGGCAGAGATAAATCTGTCCTCTTCAGCTAATAGAATGCTCGCGTATTTAGAGAATGATGAGCCTGAATTAGCTCGCGAGTTAAGGCAGAAGCTTATAGAATATTTGAACTCCACAAACTCGCAGGCCAAGGCAGTAGATAGAAGAATGATGGACCTGGCACGACCAGATATTGTTCGAGAGTATTGGGTAGATCTAAAAAAAGCTTCAAATAGATAGATTTACTCGACTCAGTGTTGGTTGAGGTTGATTCTATAGTTTAAGTAGTTCGCTAGGGCAACTTTTTTAAGAAGAGTAAGATTAGACGACACGGACTTCGGTGCGGGGCATTGAGCGGCCGGTAAACTTACGGACGCGGCGGCTAGCAAACTCTACTTTGCCGTCTTTTTCGGCGTGGATAGTAAAGTTTTTGCTCATGTAGGTACCAGCACCTGCGCGCTTGTTCATGCCTACTTGGCGAACAATGACTTCGCCCTTACGGACAGTCTGGCCGCCAAAACGCTTCACGCCAAGTCGCTTACCTGCGGACTTGCGGTTGTTTTTAGTACTTCCTGCACCTTTAACCTTTGACATGCGTTATTCCTTTTACATCTTCTTTAAAACTAATATTTCTCTGGCTACTGCTTGGCCCGGTCGATGGTATATCAACTCTTTACGGCTAGCGTGCTCAAAATCTACAAAATTGTATCCTAATTCACCGATGGAGTCAAGAAGGGGAAGATGGGTAAAGCTTCCATCTTTCTTAGCCCAGGCTGGCACACCCAGGGCAAGCGTCTGTGATGAGTCTAGGTACCCGGCCATATTGATCAGAAAATCTCTGTGTAGCTTGTCTACTGAGGGGACGATGCGACGCAGATCATCAGGTGAGGCCAAGGTGCTGAGAGGCTGACCAAGGTAGGTTTCTGCAGCTATATGCGTAAAGGTTTCGCCCCAGTGGTGACTGGTGGCGTCTCCGACCTCTACGTGCCAGTCGACATCTTTGAGCTTGTGTGTATCCCAGAGCCAGTTGATGTTCTTTTGGGAGTACTCTACCATCCTTGGCTCTAAATCTGTTCCGTAAACGTTGTAGTCAAGCAAAAGACCTTCTTGCAGCAGCACACCTGTGCCGCAGAAGGGGTCAAGAACGGTTGGTTTGGGGTGTGCGGTAGTAGGTGAGTATGTACCGACAGATAGGTTGATGAGTATCTGGGCAAGTTTAGGCGGCAGCATGCCTACGCGCGCATCACGTGCTGGGCGGCCTTGGTCCCGCCGGCTGTAGGCCTCTATATCTTGGACGGCCAGAGTGCGCGTTAAAAGAGTTCTGCCACCAAATCGCACAAGCGAAAGCTCTATCTTCTTTGGTTTAAAGAGTTTGTTATGCAGCACCTGCGCCCCAGAAAGAGCGATTCCTTTGCCTTCTACAGCCCTCATGCTGCGTCCTTGGGCCTTCAAGCTAGACTTTATGTCCATCAGGCATGCAGATATAGACCTGCGGTTGGCCTGTATGCCGTGCAAGCTAAGGCCGAGGGTAAGTTTGCCATCTTCTAGCTCTTTGCTGAGCTCTTGCACGTACTGCTTGGTAGCTTTTGCTAGGGTAGGCCACTCATGAGCATCTGACTCAGCGACAACTTTGGTGAGCTTCTGGCTGCCGCCCAGGCGAGAGATGTTGATTTCTTTACCTAGTAGGGCAAAATTCTCGTGTACCTCAAGGATAATTCTAGCCCCATAAACAGACTCTATCTCTGCCAAAGATATAGCTGGTTGTCTACCAAGATGAACTAGATATTGAGGATTCATCCTAGCAGTATACGTCTTACTGTAGGCTTAGTCGTATTTTTTTATGATTGCTTCTGCAAGCTCGTCAAATTCTTCGGCCTCATCTTGATGGTACTCAAATAGTATCGATAGCCAGTCATCGCCTAGGTCTACAGAGTATGATTCTAGCCGCTGATCTTTGTCTGCATCGCCATCTCGGTTGTCTATCTCTGTTATAGACACGAATGCTTCCTTGCCGTCTATAGTTGTAATTTCTGATCGAACTTGTCGCTCAACTACTGCAGATTCCGGATTGACTGTATCCCTCAGTGAGTCAGAAAATTCCGAGAATTGCTCAAAACTATCTTGGAGATCCTCTAGAGATTCAAAGACCACAAGGTCTGAGTCTTTGTCTGCTATGGAGATTGCGCCGTCTCTGTCGTCGGCGCCGTCAATACTACTGGGTGATGATATAACGAGACGGTAAACACCATCTTCTTCTGACTCATCGTCTGTTGACCAACCTTCTGGGTAATAGACTGTAGCATCGTTGCTGGTTGTAGAGCTGAGACCTGGACCACTAGGTACTAAGAACAAATAGGCGGCTACGGCTGCCAGTGCTGCACATGTGGTAATTGCCAAAATAGCGATGATTTTCTTTTTACTCCCAGCGCCTTTAGGGGGCGGGGCTGTAGTGGCTGCCGGGAGGGTAGTATTGGGTGCTTGTGGAGTCTGAGCAGTCAGGCTTTGCGGGGGTGTGGGTGTAATAGGGGCGGGAGCAGTAGGAGCCTGCGGAATTGCCGGCTCAAGTGTGTTCGGTGCAGGTGCAGCTGGAGCTGGAGTCTGAGAAATACTAGGTGTGGCCGGATTGGCGGGGGCGGCCGGAGCCTGAGGTGGGCCAGGATTATATGGTTGGGGGGTTCCCTGAGGTTTAGTTGAATCATTCATGTTTTAATTGTCCTTATGCGTAGAGTGTATTACGCTTATGCTTTCTAAGGGTTATTTTAGCAGACTGGTAGTGCTGGATATTTTACCGCTCAACGTAAGCGCTATGCTAAGATATGGGTAAATTCATTCTATAAGTACGGAGGCAGAGGGGTGAGCGACAAAAAAGAGATACGTGGTGCAAAGAGACTACTCCATAGCCCTAACAAAGCAAGGCGACGCTACAGGTATGGTATCCCGCTCTTAGCGTTGGCGGCTCTAGTATTACTATTCAGCTTGATCTGGTGGATGTTTTTTACAGGTAACGGCTCAAAGGCCCCAGAAGAAGCTCAAGAACAGAACCGCTTAGATGCCTTGGAGCTACTTGGCTCGTCAGCCGTGAATCTTCCTCAGCATAAAGAGATCCGCTCGTCATTAGGATTTAGTCTTACTGTGGATGAGTCTTTGATGGAGGTTAGCGGGCAGGTGACTGACCCAGCATCTGATAGTGACTTTGTCTTTGGAGAGTCCTTTGAGGGAGACGAGCTCAATGAAGAGAGGGCCTACTCAATTATTAAGGCAAAGCTAATTGACGCCAGTAGTAATCAGATTTCTATACCTCCTGACTTGTCGATTGTTACCAACATACGAGAATCATTTTGGGATGACAAGGTAGAGGAAGGAGAGACGCAAATTGAAGCACTTGTACGTTGGGCTGGCCGTAACTATACGTCTGACTTAGGTTGGGATGAGCCCGTTAGTGAAGATGTGACTATAAACTCTTATAGATACATTCGCAGCGAATATACACAGACAACTACTTTTGATGATTTAGAGTTTAAGCTATTCATCAGACAACTTGTTACGGTGCAGGAGGGTCGTCCGTACATCATAACTATCGCCTCCTTCCGTGAAGGTTCACTTGATCTTGCAGAGCAGCTGGAATCTGTAGTAAATACGGTATCTTACGGTGGACTAGACAGCACTCAACTTTCTTTGAATCCAGCCGATATAGTAACAGCTGTGCTTAGTGCTACGGATGGTGATGACGTCATAGAAGATGTCTCGAATACTCCTTTTGAAATTGATGAAGACACGGTTTTTGATGTTATCTTGCGTAATCAGCCGGCAGTAGTCCGCGTGGCGACAGTGCGTTGTGCCGATCTGTCTGTCCGGGGCAGTGCGGGTAGTACTGAGCTTGGCTTGGGCTGCATGGCGGGGGTAGGTAGTGGTTCAATTATATCTGAAGATGGTTACGTAGCAACCAACGGACACGTCGTCTCGCTAGAAGACTCCAGCCTTCTTAGTGGCTATCTTGCTTTTGCTGACTCTTCCAGCTTGGCGTCAGAGCGTGTTGACACAATGTTGGACCATCTTACACAAGAAGGTATTGTCAGTTTAGCTGGCGCCTCTTCTGTGCGCACAAGCCTACTGTCGGGTCAGCTGGACATAGCGTCATTCGTGGGGGCTTTTGTAGATGCAGTTTCAGAATCTGCTATAGAGATTAGTAATGATGACTACACGTATGTCTTACAGCTAGGAACAGACGCATTTAAACTGCAGGTACAAGACGGCCTTGGTACAATTGACGTCTCTGGGGAGACTCTCGTTGAGGCGGAATTAATTGCGCAAGACTACGAAGCCAATGGAACAGGTGGACTAATACTTGGTGATGGTGAAGCTTCTGATGTTGCAGTACTAAAGGTAGAGAAGGGTGATTTTCCTGTTGTAGAGCTGGGAAGTATCGATGATTTGAAACCTGGTGATGGTATAACAGCTATAGGTTACCCGGCTTTTGTTGACGGTGGCTTGGCAACAACTAGTGACACTACCACCCCAACAGTTACTCAGGGTAATGTACTTAATGTCTTTGCCGAAAGCAGCACAAAGGACAATGTTCTCATAGCGACATCGACACCAATATCTGGCGGTAATAGCGGAGGGCCTGCGTTTGACGAAAGCGGTATCCAGGTTGGACTTAACACTTATGCTCAAATTGAATGCGCTGATCAGAATTGTTTTGGGGCAGGGGTGGCTCGTGATGTCAAGGACCTCATAAGCTTAGTTGATGAAGAGGGGATAGACCTTGATGTAACGAGTGACATCAGCGACAACTGGGATGAAGCGCTAGAGTCTTATGAGCAGAGCAACTATAAAGGGGCGGCAAAGCAGTTTGATAAGGTCGATGATAAATACCCGTCGCACTACTTGGCTACAAGACTGCAATCGCTGAGCGAGTCAAAGATAGGCTCTCCAGGAGATCGTAGCTCTGAATTTGAAAATAATACCGTACTATATTTAATCTTAGGCTCTGTTGCTGTTCTGGTATTAGGTGGTGGGTCTCTGACGGCATTCTTGCTGCATGGTAGCCATAAACATAATAAGGATCAGCGGCCTGTACTGGCCCAGCAACAGCCCGACAACCCAAGTGATCTTGCTAGTATTCATGCGCCGCAGCAGCTTGTAGCGCCAACAGCGCCCAAAGCCACACCGACGACTGTCGCTCCAAGCATACCCCAACCTCCTGTGCCACCAGGTGTTACTACATCTCCGGCGACCACCTTAGCGCCTGGTGCGCCATCAGCCCCAAGTCCTGCCACCGCTGTCCCTCAACCACTACAGCCTCCTGTGCCGCCTCAAGCGCCCAGTCCATCATCGCAATCTAGCCAACAGTAAATAGTTGCGTTAAGTGGACGCATGCTAATATATAGGTCGTGCAAAGGGTAAATCATGATACCGAATAAGATAAAAGTATGGATCAATGTTCTAACGTTTCTAGCGTTGGGCTTCTTGGTATATATATCCCGGAATCAGATTATTGACGCGTTCGAAAGGCTGGCAGACGTTAGTCTCTGGCTGCTCTTGTTGCAGTTCCCGTTGCAGCTACTTAGTTACAACTCTGTTGCCCACATGTACTATACCTATCTAAAGAATACTGGACACTTAGGCAGTCTAAAGCTCAAGGATATGTACAAGATATCTTTGGAGCTGAACTTTATTAACAGTGTCTTCCCGAGCGGTGGGGTGAGCGGCTTTAGCTATTTGGGATTACGGCTTAAGCCCTACGGTGTTAGTGTGGCTAGCTCCACACTGGCGCAAATAGTTAGGTTCCTGCTGACATTTACAAGCTTTTTGATAGTGCTTGGCTTTGGGCTATTATTCTTGGCACTTGGAGGGCAGGCAAACGGCTTGGTTATTCTTATCGCTACAGCCGTATTTATGAGTATTACTTTTGGATCGCTAGCTGGCTGGTTTGTAATTAGCAGCGAGCAACGGATCAGGGCGTTTATGGCCTTTTTGCCCAAGGTGGCAAATTATGTGTTCAAGATTGTTAGGGTATCGCGCAAGGATGTTATCGATGTGCCTCGGTTAGAGAGAGTCTTTAGCGAGCTGCACCACCGTTACGTCGAGCTTAGCAAAGACGTATCCAAGCTATATACGCCGTTTCTGTATGCGCTCGCTACCAACATACTAGAGCTGGCTACCATCTATATGGTTTATGTTGCCTTTGGGGAGCCAGTCAACCCAGGAGCGGTTATTCTGGCCTATGCAGTTGCTAACTTTGCCGGTTTGATAGCAATCTTGCCGGGCGGAGTAGGCGTGTACGAGTCACTAATGGCCAGTGTTTTGACTGCCAGTGGGGTAGAAAAGGGGCTAGCTATTAGCGCAACTCTCGTCTACCGAGTAGTAAACTTACTCACTTTCGTTCCAATTGGCTATGTACTATACAGCCAGGCTATCAACGCCCACCAAGTAAAGGCCCCGTACGAGGACGCTGCAACCAAGAATGGGTGACGATAAACTTGTATTAACGCCAAGCGACTTTGTTGCCCTTAGCAATCAGACACTAGAGTTTGCCATGCCTTTTATAAGTATCGAAGGCGAACTAAGCGAGCTACGGGTAAGCAAAGGCAAGTGGCTATACTTTAAGCTAAAGGACGAACACTCTGTAGTTAGCTGTTTTGGGGTAGCACATATGCTGCCAGGCCCGATGGAAGACGGGATGGTTTTGCGTGTGTCTGGTTCGCCGAGATTACACCCTAGATTTGGCTTTAGCTTTAACGCTGCAAGCATATCGCTGAGTGGGCAGGGGACGATCAACAAGGCTTACGAGCTACTAAAGAAAAAGCTAACCTCCGAGGGGCTTTTTGAAGACTCCAGAAAACGCACTATCGAAGTACCACCTAGCAAGATCGCTATCGTAACCTCTGCAGAGGGCGCGGCTATCGGTGACTTTACGAAGATCTTGGCTCAGCGCTGGCCCTATGCGGCTGTAGATATTTATGACAGTTTGGTTCAGGGGGATAATGCACCAGACTCGCTACTTGCTGCTATCGACAGAGCCAATCAGTCTGACTACGATGTGCTGGTTGTTACCCGGGGTGGCGGAGGTGCAGAAGATCTAGCGGCTTTTAATGACGAGCGTGTGGTGCGAGCAGTAGTGGGATCGCGCACCCCCACAGTTGTAGCTATTGGTCACGAGCAGGACGAGAGTCTCTGCGAGCTGGCTGCAGATATGCGTGCCAGTACTCCTAGTAATGCAGCCGAGCTGATTAGTCTGGAGCGAAGTAGCGAAATCCAGAGGCTTAGTGCAGACAAGCAGTTCTTTACAACTGCCCTGCAGCGCCAGGTGCAAAGTATCGAAGAGCGCATTAAAGACCACAAGGATCGATTATCTTGGGCGGTAGACTCGGTTATTCGTCGCCAAGACGAGCAGCTAGATTGGTTTAGGCGTAGTCTAAATCTGGTTAACCCAACCAACGTGTTGGCGAAAGGGTACGCGATCGTATCTCGGCAAGATACAGTTATTAAAAGCAAGAAAAGCGTAGACGCTGGCCAGACTGTCAGGATTAGACTGGCAGACGGCAGCATCAATGCAGAAGTGGTAGACTAAAAGGCATGAGCAAGCAAAAAACATATTCCGATCTACGGCGCGAGCTAGAAGAGATCTTGGCTTGGTTCGAAGGCGAGGATGTCGATGTTGATCAGGCAATCACCAAGCACGCCGAGGCCGAAGAGCTCATTAAGCAGCTAGAAGCTTTCTTAAAAGATGCCAAGCTAAAGATCCAGCAGAGGTAGCAGGGTGGTCTGGGTAGCCGTAGTTGTTGGTGTTATTTTTTTTGGGACAGTTTTTTTCGGCGCTCCGTACGTACCAACTAGGACCCCACAGGTAAAGCAGGCTATGCTTTTGTTCGACAATGTTCGTGGTCAAGAGATTGTCGAGTTGGGTGCAGGGACGGGTGGGGTTAGCTTAGCATTACTCGATGCCGGTGCGCGCGTCACTGCCTACGAGATTAATCCACTTCTTTGTCTAGTTCTGTGGCTGCGCACCCGTAGATATTCCGACTCTATGACCATCAGGTGGGGCAACTTTTGGTCGGCTAATATGTCCAAGTATGATGGGGTCTACGTATTTTTGGCTAGTAAGTTCATGGGTAGACTAGAGGAAAAGCTGGGGCAAGAGCTTCGCCAGGGTGCTCGACTTGTTAGTTATGCTTTCGAGCTGCCTGGTCAAAAGCCGACAAAGACAGTAGGCCCAATGCACTTATACGAATTTTAGTAATTAGATCTTGGTTGTGCGTATGTTAAAATAACCACCAGTATTATGTGGGAAGAACTACAGGTAAAAAATGACAGAGGGTCGATCGATATTTTCGCACTGCTATTTGGCGTCGCATCGATCTTGCTGGTGATAGCTATTGTGTTTGCTGGTTGGGCTTGGTCCGGCCGGAGCGACTTCAAGAACAACAGCGACGAAAAAGCCGCCGCTGCGGTCGAAGCGGCTAGGGAGGATCTGCGGGTAGAGCTAGACGCCGAGTTTGCCGAGCGCGAGAAAGAGCCTTTTAAGACCTATACATCTCCAAACACATTTGGGTCAGTTGTTATTACTTATCCCAAAACCTGGAGCGCACACGTGCAGGAGCCGCTGTCAGGACAGACGCCTATTAACGGTTACTTCCACCCAGGTTTTGTGCCCTCAACTAGCGGCAACGAGAATCTTTTTGCCCTGCGGTTCGAGATTAGCGAACAATCGCTCGATAGAGAGCTAGCCAGCTTTGACGGTGCTGTAAACAGGGGCGATGCCACCGCCAGTGCGTTTCGATCACCGGTGGACAGTGCAGACAACGGCTTTCGTATAGATGGCTCTTATGCTACTGGCAAGAATGGCAGCGTCGTGCTGCTGCCGCTTCGTGATAAGACAATAATCATTGCTGCCGAGAGCCAGCAGTTTGTAGACGATCTTGATAGTATTATTTTAGAAAACCTCACATACACCCCTTAGCCGAAGACTCGATCTTGGCACATCCGTACTGGGCGAAAGACGAAGCCTTTATAAAACGCTTATGGTAGTGCAATTTGATTACCGGGCGTATAATGATTGTTAATGAAGGGTAGTGCATGCCGGTAGAAGGGGGTTATAACCAGTCTATGTTTGCGTCGCTGGTTAACGAGCTGCGCACGCCGTTGGTCGAGCTAGCACTGCTGGCCGAGCAATCTGGCATCAAAGAGATGTCTTTGGTCTCTTGGCACACCTTAGCCTTGTATGAATCTTACCTGTTGCTGCAAGAACTCAGCCATAACGGCTCGGTCGACTTGCTGCCCGGCTCTCTCGCCGCCGAAACAACAGACACAATTAACCTTATCCAGCCGTTAGCCAATATGTACGGTGTATCGATCGACTACAAAAAGTATAATTCTCTGCGTCCGGTAGCTATAAATAGGCGGGTCTACAAGCGTGCTACGGCCTGCATGCTGTATTCGATTATTACGTCTATGCAGAATATCCAAAGCAGCTCTATGCGTATTTCGGTCCGTGGCGGGACCAGGCCGAAACTGCATATATTTAGCCCACATCTACAGATCTTGCAAGAGGACATATCTGCGGTGGCTCAGGGGGGGCTCCAGGCCCGACCGGCATCGATGGTTGATGGTGTGATGAGTGGTATGTCTATTGCCCAGGCACTATATGGCCTTAGTGGTTCTAAGATGAGGATTTCTAGCAACCAGCACGGCAAGAGTATCGTTGTCGAACTCGGTAATAGCGAACAACTAAGTTTAATGGGTTAGCGAAGTGAGCAGAGTAATGATAGTCGAGTCGTCATTGATCGCCAGAAGGGTAATTGCAGGCTGGGTGCAGGACGCTGGTGCCGAGGTTGTTTATGCTTGCGGCGATGCCCAGAGTGCTATTGTGGCGTTCGATAAAGTCGATGTAGATATCTTGCTGCTTAATCCAGATCTAGCCGGCAATAGCGGCATCGAACTGCTGCAAGAAAAGCAGTCTTATACGGATCTGCAGAGTACGCCTGTAATCTTGATGGTGCAGAGCCCCGCCGTGTACGAATCTCACACTACAGCTCTGCAACAGCTTGGCGTTAATCTGATTATTGACCGGCACACGCTATCCGCTGCTTCTGTGAACCGCGCCCTTCATCATATTCAGCATAGTTTACAAGAGCTTGGGTAGCCTTCCGTGCGTAGGCAAGTTCAAAAAGCAATCGTCATCAAGCGTGTAAGTTACGGCGAGGCCGACCGTATCGTCACTGTGCTGCTAGAAGACAACACCAAGCGGGCGGTTATAGCCAAAGGCGCCAGGCGTATCAAGAGCAAGCTGGCGGCGGGCATAGAGCCTTTTAGTGTTAGCGAGCTGACCTATAGTCCGGGCAAGGGCAGTATAGATCTGCTTATATCCGCTAAGATGATCTCATTTTACTCAGGAATCATTAAGGATTACGACCGCTCTGCAGCTGCCTATGACTGCATCGCATGGATCGACAAGCACGTCGAGGATAGTTCCGAGGAGGACTATTATACGGTGCTGCAAGCAACCTTCGAGCTTTTTAATATGCCGGCGGTTACTCCAGCCCTGGCTAGCTTGTTCTTTCAGGCCAAGACGCTGTCGCTGCTTGGATTAGAACCCGATACATCACTGCAACAAGATGGCAGCCCTCTGCCCGAGGCAGACAGCTATACGTTCGACCATGCCCATGCCGCGTTTGCTCCGGACCCAAAGGGCTTAATAACTAAGAACGACATAAAGCTGCTACGACTGTTACTAACACTAGACGCAAGGTCTGCAGCGCGCATAACGGTCGAGGACGATAGCGTAGATAGGCTAGGCGAGCTAATCAGGCGCCACTTCGCCCTTATGCATTAACGCTAGGGTCGTAAATACTAGCGTTCCTTGGATGTTCTTCAGAAGCCATGTTACAATTGCTTGCAAGAACAAGCATTTAAAAAAGCAGGGGGTATGAGATGGAAGATAATCAGAAAGTATTTGGGCAAGAAAGTTTAGGTCAGCCGTCTGCGCCTACATCTGTGCCAGGGCCTAAGACTCAGCCTCTCAGTAGCATTTTGCCCGTTCAGCAAATGGAGCAACCAGTTAAAAAGAAGCGAAAATGGCTCAAGTACCTGATAGTTTTTTTACTCAGCCTAATTGTGATAGGCGGGATACTTTTTGCTTTGCTTCTAAGAAGTACGTCCGAGTCACGCAGCGCAGCGCACGAGTTCACAGATATTCTTGTTGATTCAAATTTGCCTGGGCGCTTCCCCCAGGCTTACCAATTTTTCTCGAGTGAGTTGATGGAGGCCCAGGCTTTTGAAGATTTTGCCAGTATCTTCGTGACGGCCGACTTTAGCAGCGAGTGTGAGCTTCAGATCTCTGGCTTAGAAACAAGTAGGTCTACAGATGGTCCCAGCGAGGATGTTATTACCGGGGACATATCCTGTCCATCAGGTGATTTCCCTGCAGAATATATATTCATAGACCAGGATGGCTCAAAGAAATTGCTCGGCTACGACATACAGCCTGCACAGTAGCTTGAGTTAGTGACTGGCCAGGTCTATAATCTTGGGATGAGCAAAAACAGACTAGAAGACATCACCGCATTAGCTAAACGCAGAGGTTTCGTATACCAAGGGAGCGAAGTATACGGCGGCTTGGCAGGGACATGGGACTATGGCCCACTCGGCGTGCAGCTAAAGCGCAACATCCAGAATTTGTGGTGGAGCACATTTGTCGAGCAGCGTGACGACATGTATGGCGTAGATGCAGCTATACTTATGAACCCCAAGGTGTGGCAGGCGAGTGGTCATACCGGCGCCGGTTTTGCCGACCCTATGGTCGAGGATCTCGAGAACAAAAAGCGCTACCGCGCCGACCATCTTCTGGAAGACGCGGGCGTAGATCCGCTGGGCATGACTCTGGCTGATATGCAGCAGACTATCATAGACAAAGATATTAAGAGCCCCGATGGTAATGAGCTGGGCGAGGTGCGCCAATTTAATATGATGTTCCAGACACATGCTGGTCCAATCCAGGACGATAACTCTAAGGTTTACCTCCGTCCCGAAACAGCCCAGGGTATGTTTGTGAACTTCAAAAACGTTGTTGATAGCTTGCAGCCAGACTTTCCGTTTGGCTTGGCGCAGATAGGTAAGGCGTTTCGTAACGAGATCAGCCCGCGCGAGTTTGTTTTTCGTACCCGCGAGTTCGAACAAATGGAGATCGAGTACTTCGTGCGCGAGGATAACTGGGAGGAAGTCTTTGACCAGTGGCGAGAGCAGTTCTACGAATGGTTCGACCTAGTTGGCATAGATAAGTCCAAGATTAGCGAACTAGACGTCGTGGGGGATGACCTGGCCCACTACAGCAAAAAGACGATCGACTTCGAGTACGACTTCTCGTTTGGTCGTAAAGAGCTCTATGGCCTGGCGTACCGCACTGACCACGACCTCCGCAACCATCAGGAGCATTCTGGTAAGAGCATGGAATATATCACTAAAGATACGCAGGAAAAGATCATCCCGCACTGCATAGAGCCAACATTTGGCGTCGAGCGCACAGTGCTTGCGATCCTAGACTCTGCCTACACTGAGGACACCGAGAATAAAAGAGTGTATCTAAAGCTCGCAGAGTCTATAGCGCCCGTTCGTTACGCCGTGAGCCCATTGCTCAAGAACAAGCCCGAGCTGGTAGACAAGGCTAGGGAGGTCTACAAAATGCTGCAGGCCAAATACGGCCGCGTCGTCTGGGACGACAACGGCAATATCGGTAAGCGCTACCGACGCCAGGACGAGATCGGCACCCCGTGGTGTGTCGTCATAGACTTCGACACCCTCGAAAAAGACGGCAAAGTGAGCATCCGAAATCGTGACACCCTTGAACAAACCCGCCTCAAACCCGAAGAAATCTAATAGAAAGGGTATAGATTTGACCGAGAAAAGTAAAACGCCAAGCGAGAATGAGTTATTGGTTCAGGAGAGAATAGATTACACACGCAGGCTTTTTGAGCTGGGAGCATCAATAGCTAATGAGATACGCCACAAAGGGGCTATGTCTGATATCGGCTTTTTCAACGAGTACGCAGTGGTAAAAGCACCTTTTTTAGACAACACAGGTAAATTACTTGCTAAAACATATGCACCTAGGAGCGTAGAGTTTCAGGAAAGAGATAGGCTCGCTGTAATGCCCCTACTCAAAGATGATATAGAGTGGATTAAGGACGTGCCCTACTTCGGTGAGCTAGCGCAAGGAAAACGTGATGTTGCAGCCGTATTCCGGGAACGACCACTGCCAACGATGCTGATGATCGAGGCTTTTGAAGTTGAGGATTGGATTAAGGGGATACTGTTCCTACACGAACTTCGCCATGCAACAATATACGACAAGGGGCTATATAAAGATGCCGGAGAAGAGAAGCATTGGCTCGAAGAAGCAGACGTTTGGATGTATGAGTTTGAGTTAATAGAGGGGCTAAAAGGCCAGGCCTGGAGAGACGCGGTTGATTATATCAAGGGTCATAAGGACACTTTTGTTGACGAAAAGACTTTGAGGATGCGTGGGAAGTCTGACGAAGCATTTTTTGAAATACTGTCAAGGAACGATCTAGTAGGTGTAGGAGAGCAAACCCACAGATCAAAAACGCTCCTGGGTACAATCGCTAGCATGCAAGCACTGTACGAGCATGCAAGCGATATGGACGGGCGGGAGAGAGCTAGGTGGGACTTAAGAGGCGCTCTAAAGCGATTGCAGGTATAATAGAAATAATATCCAAAATTTTTTCTATGTTTAACCAACTACCACAACGATCAGTAAAGCAGCTTGATAAATATTATAATATTGTTATAATGTAGTATATGACAATTACGACCACGCGCAAAATTATTAAAATAGGCAGCAGTTCCGGGGTAACAATACCCTCATCTGATCTTAAGCATGCTGGCTTAAAGGAGGGCGATGAGGTGGAGGTGGTTTTTCGTAAGAAGAATAGCACCAAAAAATCCTCAGACATTACAGAAACGGCTAAGGACATTCTCGATCGCTATAGCGAAGACTTCAAGAACTTAGCCGACAGATGAATTACCTCGATTTAGGGGATGTGCTCAAGCTGCATGTACTTGTGCTTGAATTTTCGGGCGGGAGCGACGGTGTGCGCGACGCCTCGCGGCTAGAGGCAGCGGTTGCTACGCAACGACAAGAAGTTTTTGGCAAGGAACTTTACGAAGGTGTGCATCAAAAAGCCGCCGCCATGATGCGGGGGATTATTGCAGACCATCCCTTTATAGACGGGAATAAGCGTACGGGCATCTTGTGTGCCGTAACCTTGCTAGAGACAAACGGATGCGTGTTAATAGCAAAGAAGGGCGAGCTAGAAGACTTTGCTGTTAAGGCGGCTGTGGACAATTTGGAAGTCAGCGATATTGCTGCTTGGTTGCAGTCAAAAACAACCTAGAGTTTGTAGTTGCGTGGTATAATTTGGCTAATGCTTATGTAAAACTTACTAGGGGGAGTGACATCTATGGAATCAGACAGCAAACTAAATTCTGGCCAGCAGCCAACGCCAGCTGCCACGACACCGCCAAGCCCACCAGCCGGGCCCTATTTGCCACCAGAATATGCCCAGGCCGATGCCGATTTAGACGCTGCATCAGCCAAGCCTCAGGCTGTTGATTCGGACGATGTACCCGAGGCCTCAGAACTCCCCAAGCCCCCAGAAGAACCTTCTACACCACCAGCGGAAGAACCAACCCCAGATCCCCACAGCGAATCTCGCTCGGATCAAGAAATGCACGCCCGAGCAAGTCATGCACACAAGGCGAACAATCACGACAAGATGTCTTGGGTACTAGTCGGTGCAGCCTTAGCGATTGGCCTACTTGCCGGTCTAGGGATTGGGTATTTCTTTATTAATCAAGGCGCTAGCTCAGAGGCCGTAACCTTTTCTGCAGAGTCAATAAGCTTATCGCTAGCCACAGGAGGCAACTAACATGGATCCATTAAACAACACACCGACCCCAGACCCTACGCCAAAAACACCGGATGCAGCTCGTATGCCAGAAGGGCAAACAATTGATCTAAGCGGCGCTCCTGCTCCCACCACCCAGCCTTCTACGCCGCAAGCTCCGGCTACACCACACGCTAGTCCAAGCACATTGCCTGGGGTCGAGGTGTCATCTGCCCAGGCGTCACCCGTTTCTCCGTCGGCTCCGGCACAATTACCGGATATCGGCAGCACTGCTATGGACGATAGAAAGCGAGCATTTTACAAGAGCAGACTCTTCTTCGGCGGACTACTCGGCCTGATTGCCGCCATAATAGTTGGCACAACTTATGTGGTCTTTGCATATGTACCTAATACACCGCAAAATATCTGGCGACGAGGTATGGCTAGTATCGGAGTTGGCCTAGAAGAGGTGATATCTAATGGCTTCGAGGGGTCAACAAATACCAACACTAACTTTACGGGCAACTTTACTATATCCAGCCCAGAGTCCGTGAACATAGACTTTAATGGTAGTTACGATGTTGCTGGTAACGGGGCGCTTGATTTTGATGCAGACTTTGCGGGGGAGAGCTACGGTTTAGATGCGGTATACCGTCTGTCTGGTGAGGACAATTTACCTCAGATATTCTTTAGGCCAAGCGGCATAGAGAGTGTGATTGTCTCTTATCTAGGTATCTTTACCACGGATGATGTTTTGGCTGGTCAGCAGATTGACGATGTTTGGTGGATTTTAGATTATCAAGAGCTTGTCGATCGGGGCCTCCTAAGTATTGACGAGATCAATGATCTACAGGACAGTGACGGACAACTAAGCCAGCAGGATTACGAAGACTTTATGACCGCTATCCTCAGTGCCGCTAACGAGCATATCTTTACCTCCGACGAGTCCCAGATGATATTTAATCGTCAAGAAGATCTGGGCGAAGAAGACTACGAAGGCGTACTGAGCCAAAAATATAGCTTAACGCTCAACAAGGACAATTTGGCTGCTTTCCTAAAGCTAGCACGCGATAATGTCGAGCAGACTGGTATCCGCGACAAGCTGGGCATCGACAAGCCTTTTACCGAGGAGGGGCTAACAGACCAGCAGATAGATGACGCCGTCAACGACATAGACGAAGATAATTTTGATATGCAGGCCTGGGTGGCCAAAGACAGCAAGGTGCTACGTAATGTGCGTTTTGTAAATCCTGACGAAGAAGATAACTACATCGACGTTAGCATGTTGCTGAGCGACGGGGTGGACAGCGAAGAGCTGCCAGTGAGGGTGTTGGTAAGTAATAGCGACCAAAGTTACGACGGGACGATGTCCTTAACTATGACCATGAACCGCAACAACAGCGACGTTTCTTTCGAGGCTAGCGGAGATCTAAGGAGTACGAGTGACTTTGGTCAAGACGTTAAATTTGATATGACGATGTTGCTCAGCGGTACCGCAGAAGCACCTGCGCTAGAGATACCCAGTGACGCTCGTTCGTTCTTGGATTTAATCGATACGGTGCTTTCCCCGCAGCCTGCTAGTACGCCTACAGACGGCGGCTCAGACACTCTAACCCTAGGAGCCACCGACGGTGCTGATAGCGGCCTTCTAGGCCAGATTAACTTCTATATCAATGCGCTCGGCTCCCTCGACGAGCTCAGCGATCAGCAATCGTCCAGTACTCTGGACATAGATATTGATGGGCTTGAGCTTGATGTGTCTGCTTCCATAGATCAAGATCTGCTTAACGAGCTGCAACAACAGCTAGATGCCGGTACACTAGATATTGACTCAGAACAGTCGATCCAGGAAGCACTAGATGCAATCCGGCGCGAGCTAGACGAAACTTCGCTAGAGATCTAGCGCAAAAAGATTAGATTATCGCTGCTCGGAGAGTATCCTTAGGGGCAGAAGTAGTAGAACGCCAGCTATAAACCCACCAGCGTGCGCCCAAAAGGCTACACCGCCAACGTCTGGTCCGCCGAGGTCTATTAGTCCCGAGACAACCTGATAGCCAAACCATAGCCCCAACACAACAAAGGCCGGGATACGTATTCGCTGGAATATAAAGCCGAGTGCTAGCAGGGCGTCGACTTTAACCTTGGGGTAGAGCAGGATGTAGCCGCCCATAACGCCGGCAATGGCACCGCTCGCCCCTAGGTTGAATATCTGCGAATCTACATTAGTAAGCACTTGTAGGCCAGTTGCTGCCAAGCCGCTAACGATATAAAACAGCAGGTAGGGTAGATGTCCTAGACGCGACTCTAGGTTGTCACCAAAGACATAGAGGAACCACATGTTGCCTAGTAAGTGAGCAATACCACCGTGCAGGAACATGCTGGTTATCAGCGTGCTTAGCTCCTGCCCAGCTGTTACTTCTGATGGTTTGAGGGCATATTGCTCGTAAAAGTCTATTAGCTGCGCATCCGTGCCCAG
>CAZHOS010000010.1:0-29678 GCA_964534605.1 uncultured Candidatus Saccharibacteria bacterium | reverse complement strand
GTTTACGGCGTGGACTACCGGGGTATCTAATCCCGTTCGCTCCCCACGCTTTCGTGCCTCAGCGTCAGTAATAGGCCAGTCACCTGCCTACGCCATCGGTGTTCCTTCTTATATCTACGGATTTCACTCCTACACAAGAAATTCCAGTGACCTCTCCTATACTCTAGCTACTCAGTTCGGTGTACATCTGTATGGTTAAGCCACACGATTTAATACACCGCTTAAATAGCCGCCTACGCAACTCTTTACGCCCAGTAAATCCGGATAACGCTTGGGACCCACGTATGACCGCGGCTGCTGGCACGTAGTTAGCAGTCCCTTATTCATAAGCTACCGTCATATTCTTCACCTATAAAAGCAGTTTACAACCCGAAGGCCGTCATCCTGCACGCGGCGTTGCTCCATCAGGGTTGCCCCCATTGTGGAAAATTCCCAACTGCTGCCTCCCGTAGGAGTCTGGACCGTGTCTCAGTTCCAGTGTGACTGATCATCCTCTCAGACCAGCTAAGGATCGTCGCCTTGGTAAGCCTTTACCTTACCAACTAGCTAATCCTACGCAGACCATTCCCAAACCGCCGAAGCTTTAATCCGAAGACCATATGCGGTATTAGCTACCCTTTCGAGCAGTTATCCCTCAGTTTGGGGTACGTATCTACGCGTTACTCACCCGTCCGCCGCTCGACACCCGAAGTGTTTCCGCACGACTTGCATGTTTTAGGCACGCCGCCAGCGTTTATCCTGAGCCAGGATCAAACTCTCAAATTAAAGTTTGGTCTTGAAACCCAATGATTATTTACTGCCAGATCTCTTTGCAGAAATCTGGTTAAAAATTATGTCATCTTAAGTTGGCCTCAAGCCAAACAAAAGTAATTAACGTTGACATTACACAACCAAAATTTCAATGAACGTTCTTCTGATAAAACTGCTTGCTTAAGTAGGCGTTGTGTCGCGTACCCTTGCGTCTTGCAAATCTCACCTCGAGAACTAAATAAGATTACTCCTTTGGAACAGTTTAGTCAACTTTGTAGTAAATTACACACTAATTATGCGCCAATTAGAGTATGTACAACGATGCCAACTACGATGCCCAGTGCCGCGCCTGCGGCCGCTTCTTTGGGGCTATGACCATGAGACAAGTAATCGTCGTTTATCTTGTTTTTAACACCTGCCTGCTTCGATAGATGCTTGATTGCCTCCGAGTTCATACCAGTCGCACGGCGCACACCAATAGCGTCATACATAACCACACCCAGAAATGCCAGGCTAAGGCCAAAGACTGCGCTGTCAAAGCCTTCTGAAAGTCCGATAACCGTCGTTACCGACGAGATAAGGGAGCTGTGGGAGCTTGGCATGCCACCAGACGCAAACAGGTCTGACCAGCTTAGCCCATCGTCCTTAAGACTCAGGAAGAATTTAGCGCCCTGAGCGCATAGCCAGCCGGTGACCGGGGTGATGAAGTAGATTAACCCCCCCAGCTCCATCAACTAGCTTTCTTTTTCTTGGGTGCAGGCTTTTTAGCCGGCTTCTTAGGCGCTTTCTTTGCAGAGGCAGTAGAGTCGTCCTCCTCGCTATCTTCTTCTGGTTCCATGACCATGACAACCGAGACGACCTCGTCCCCGGCATTAAGGCGCATAATACGCACGCCCTGTGCAGTTCTACCAAGACTCGATATATCCTTTAATCCTAGACGAATAGTTTGACCGTTCTTCGATATAGCTATTACCTCACTAGCGCCAGGCCGTAGACTACGTACTGCTCGCATCTCGCCGGTCTTCTTGTTGACTGTCGCTGCCCGTATACCTACTCCGCCTCGCTTGTGCCGAGTAAACTGGGCAATCTTGGTCCGTTTGCCGTAACCCAGCTCACTAATGACAAATATAGAAGCGTCTGGGCGAACAATGTCCATGCCGATCACTGCATCATCTGTCCGCAGTCTTATACCTCGTACACCGCGTGCTGTGCGGCCCATCGGTCTGACGTCTTGCTCGTGGAATCGCATAGCCTGACCTTGCTTGGTGCTAATGACAACCTCGTCATCACCACTTGTAAATCTCACCCACTTTAGCTCGTCCCCAGCGTCCAGGTTTATAGTGATAAGGCCGTTCTGTCTAACGTTCTTATAGTGTTCATACGATGTTTTCTTTACTACACCTTTGGTCGTACACATAAACAAGAATCCGTTTTGCTCGTTCTTGGCGTCCATCTTGAATATAGCCGACACTGTCTCCTCGGGCTGCAGCTGCAGAAGGTTAACGATTGCTACTCCCTTGGCATTTAGGCTGGCTGCTGGGATATCATAGCCCTTTAGACGCAGGACTCGGCCTTTGTTGGTGAAGAAGAGTAGGTAGTCGTGAGTTGAGGTAAAGACCATCTGCTGGATAATGTCTTCCTCGCGGGTAGACATGCCTCTTCGACCCTTGCCGCCCCTGCCCTGTTTTTTATAGTCGGTTACTGGGCTACGCTTGATGTAGTTGGCTGTTGTAAGGGTAACTACAACCTGCTCGTTCGGTATCAAGTCTTCGTCACTTAGCTTGCCGAGCTCTTGGTTAATTAACTCGGACTTGCGCTCGTCGCCGAACTTGTCCTTCATCTCCGTTAATTCGTCTTTGATGACACCAAGTATCTTGCTGTCATCCGCCAGCAGGCCTTCTAGATGCGAGATAGTCAACTTTAGCTCCTTCAGCTCTTCCTCGAGAGTTTTGCGTGCAAGCCCAGCCAAGCTACGCAGCTGCATAGCCAAGATGGCGTTAGCCTGGATCTCTGACAGCTTGAATTTCTTCATCAAGTTAGCGCGTGCGTCATCGGTTGTCTCGCTGCTGCGAATTGTTGCGATTACTGCGTCGATGTTGTCGAGGGCGATCATCAGGCCGTCCAGCACATGCTCGCGAGCTTTGGCGATCTTTAGCTCGTACTCTGTACGGCGCGTAACGACAACTTTTCTGTGTGCCAAATATTCACCCAGAATATCACCCAGACCCAATACACGTGGCTGTATGCCGTCTACAAGCGCCAGCATATTGTAGTGGAAGGACGTCTGCAGCTGAGTAAGCTTGTAAAGCTGGTTCAGGATCTTGTTGGGGTAGGCGTCTTTCTTTAGATCAACAACAATCCGGACCTCGCCGCGTGAGCTTTCGTCGCGTATGTCGGATATGCCGACTATCTTTTTGTCGTTAACTAGCTCGGCCATCTTTTCGATGAGAGTGCTCATGTTAACTGTGTAGGGCACCTCAGTTATGACGATCCTGTGTGCACCTTGCTTGTTGCGTTCCTCTATAAGTGCACGGCCACGAATAACGACGCTACCCTTACCGGTTGCATAGGCCGAGCGCATATTCTCGCCGCCATAAACGATGCCGCCCGTTGGGAAGTCTGGCCCCTTGATGTGACCCATGAGGTCATCTAGGGTCGCCTCTGGGTTGTCTGCCAACTCTAGAGTGGCATCGATAACCTCATTGAGGTTATGTGGGGGTATGCTGGTCGCCATACCAACAGCTATGCCGATCTGTCCATTCAGGAGCAGGTTAGGCAGCTTAGCCGGCAGAACCTCCGGCTCGCTCTCGCTACCGTCGTAGTTGTCCCTGAAGGCTACTGTTTCTTTGTCTAGATCTTCTAGCAACGCCTCGGCGTGCTTGTTGAGCTTGGCCTCTGTATAACGACTAGCTGCTGGCGGATCACCGTCCATAGTACCGAAGTTACCCTGGCCTGTTACAAGTAGGTAGCGGGTGGACCAATCGACGGCCAATCTGGCCATTGCGTCATAAATAGCACCGTCACCATGTGGGTGATATTTACCCATGACGTCACCGACGATACGAGCACTTTTAACTGTCTTGCTGCCGCTACGGATGCCGTTCTTGTCCATAGAATAAAGAATACGGCGGTGCACAGGCTTTAGACCGTCGCGCACGTCTGGCAGCGCACGCGATACGATAACGCTCATAGAGTAACGAAGGAAGCTGTCCTCCATCACCTTCGTGATGCTGCTAACCCGGTCGCTGGTAGACCCGGTGCTAACTATCTGGGGCTCTGGAGTTGTGTTGTCTGTAGTTTTATCTGCCATGTCTTCCTCCTAGATATCCAAGTCTTTAACAAATTTAGCGTGTGTTTGGATAAAATTCTTGCGCTGCTCGACGTCGTCGCCCATAAGCTTCGAGAACACAGCGTCTGCCTTCTCGGCATCTTCGATATTGATCTGGAGCAATACCCTTGCCTCTGGATCCATGGTCGTCTCCCACAGTTGGTCCGCGTCCATTTCACCAAGACCCTTAAACCTAGTCAGAGATGATATGCCGGCCTGCTTGATGCGATCTGCATCCTTGTCGACTTTCGTACCCTTATCTTTGCGCTGCTGGATAAGCTCATCGATTCTCGTGTCTAAGCCTGCGTCATCAAAGATGTATTCGATCTTTTTACCGATGTTAATGCCATACGTTGGTGGCTGAGACAGATACAGGTATCCGCCCTCGACAACCTCACGCATATAGCGGTAAAAGAACGTCATCAGCAGTGTCGCAATGTGGGATCCATCGACGTCGGCGTCTGTCATGATGATTATCTTGTGGTAGCGCAATCCATCGATATCGAATTGCTCGTCGATGCCGACGCCCATAGCCTTGATAAGCGCCACAATTTCTTTGTTATTGAGCATCTTGTCTAACCGAGCACGCTCGACATTAAGCACCTTACCTCTTAACGGCAAGATAGCCTGCCTTTTGGCATCACGTCCGGTCTTTGCCGATCCACCTGCAGAGTCACCCTCTACGATAAATATTTCGCTGTCTGCTGGTGTGCGACTAGAACAGTCCCAAAGCTTACCAGGCATACTGGCACCGTCAAGCACACCTTTGCGGATAACATTGTCTCTAGCAGCACGTGCAGCTTTGCGTGCCCTGGCCGCCAGAATCGCTTTACCTATAATACCTTTAGCTATGGATGGATTCTCTTCTAGGAAGTAGGAAAGGTATTCATTCGTTACCTTCTCGACACAACCGCGCACCTCTGGGTTACCAAGCTTATTCTTTGTCTGGCCCTCAAACTGCGGGTCTGGGATTTTGACCAAGATGATCGCCGTTAAGCCCTCGCGCACATCATCGCCAGTTAGATTGTCTTCTTTCTCTTTTAGTAGACTGTTCTTGCGGGCGTACTCATTTAGTACGCGAGTTAATGACGTACGGAAGCCAACTAGGTGCGTACCGCCGCCAGGGTTAAACACGTTGTTAGCAAACGCTTTAACCGTTTCGTTATACGTATCGTTGTATTGCAGCGCAACTTCAACCATAACGTCATCTATGGCTTTTTCTGCGTAGAATACTTTGTCCCCGACAACTTCTTTTCCTAGGTTTAAGTGACGTACATACGACTGAATCCCTCCTTCAAAATAGAATGAACTACGCTGACTAGTACGTTCATCGACGATAGTTGTCCTAACACCTTTTGTGAGATAAGCCTGGTGTCTTAGGTAGTCTATGACCCAGTCATACTCAAATGGCTCCTTCGCCATAATGCTGGTGTCAGGCCAAAAACTAATGGCTGTACCTTGCAGATCAGTTTTGCCGACCTTCTTGATAGCTGCTACTGGGGCGCCTTTTTTGTATTCTTGCCTGTAGTGATTCCCGTCTTTATATACTTCTGCAACAAGTTTTTCGGAAAGTGCGTTTACTACGCTGACACCAACACCGTGTAGTCCGCTAGAAACCTTGTAGCCACCATCGCCAAATTTACCACCAGCGTGCAGGATGGTTAAAACGGTCTCTAGTGTACTGACGCCTGTCTTCTTGTGCTTATCAACCGGTATGCCGCGACCGTCGTCTTCGACTCTTATTCCACCGTCTTCAAGAATAACAACCTTCACCTCAGATGCATGTCCAGCAATCGCTTCGTCAATACCGTTGTCTGCGACCTCTTTGATCATATGGTGCAAGCCGTCTATGCCGGTGCTACCTATATACATGCCTGGTCGTTTGCGTACAGGCTCTAGCCCTTCCAGGACTTGGATCGAACCAGAATCATAATCAGTGGATGGTTTTTTAGCCACAATTCCCTCTCTTGCTCTTATCAGCCTGGGATTATACGCCAGGTGGATAGGACTATCAAGGGTGGTAGCACTCCATATGATCAAACTACAACGATTAACCTTCTGAAGAGAACACAAAAATGTTGCCATAATCGATAACTAGTGCCATAATGGTTATGTTCTCTATATAATAAACAAAACGTACAAAAAAAATGTTCAGAAAAATTGTCTCTAATCTCCCCTTTAGCCCCAGCCTAGCTGGCGACCTAGCTTTCTACGCCAAAAGACTATCGGCCGAAGAGAGTCTTAGACGTATTGGCTTCATAATTATGGCGTTGGCATTTGCCTTGCAGTCTTTCGTTGTTATCTCTCCCCCTCAAGCATCTATCGCTACGAGCGAAAACGATATAGTCTTTGGAGGATCTAGCAAGCAGGACATCCTCGATGCCTGGGACAACAACTCTGACCCTATTGGCCGCAACGATATACGCGCCATCTACAACCACTATGGAATAACCCGTCAGAACATTGTTGATGCAACGGCTACAACACTTCATCACTCTGATGGCGAAGAGCTATTCTCTACGGGAAGATTCCAGAGTAGAGGCGTAGATACGTGGGTGCCTATTACTGGCGGTGTAAACGGTGGAATCTATGAACGACCACTTAGTACTTGGGGTAACGTAAACTTTGCCGCTATAGAGGGCACTAACTCCCGCGGTGAGCAGTTCTGGTTACTGCTCGAGGGTTGTGGCAACGTCGTTATGGAGACCGAGGAAAAAGAGCCGAAGCTTGAAGTCATTAAAAGACTAGAAAGCGAAAGAGTCACAACTGCCGGCAGCGTAGCCGATTACTCGATTCTTTATCGCAACACAGGGTCTGGGGTTGCCGAGGGAGTATCCGTTAGTGACATCGTCGATAGCAACTTTACCTTCGTATCAGAAGAAAGCTCTGGTATGGAATTCATTCGAAGAGGAGACAATGAACTACACTGGATACCTAAAACGACAGGAAATACTCTCGCCCCCAGTACTGAATACAAAATTATTAAACTGCGCCTTAAGCTTAACGAAGACGTAACTGTGTCTCAAGTTTGCAACAGGGCTACTGTAAACGGCACTAATGCAGAGCAGGTTATCTTTAACCCACGTGATGAGACGACATGTGTAAGAGTACAAACACCGACATGTCCAGATAGCGGACTACCGCTGCCAGCAAATGGCGTAGCTGGCTGTACCCAGACCTGTAACGGTGAGGAAATCCCCTACAACCAAAGCTGTGTAGTCCCAGAACCGGACCCTATTACAGTAGAGAATACTAGTATCGTTAGCTGCCAAAGCCTCGATATCCTAGAGAGGACCGCCTGGAATACCTATCGGTTCAAGACCACCCTAGACATAGAAGAAGGTGCGTCAGTAAGTGCACTGGAATACCTCATTGACGGAGCTGTGATAGATACCATATCCATCGACCCTCAGGCGACGATGCATGAGTACACTAGGTCATTCATCGAAGGAAGCTTCCGTGTGGATGTTCGCCCTGTAGTTGCAGAAGGTATAGCCGGAAACACTCACCTCTGCTCACAGATAGTCGATCCAGTAGAGCCTGAAGAGATTCTGCCTATACCAGTTAGATCCAAAGCAGTGAGCAATATTACTAGAAACATCGATGATGCAAATGGATCAACAGCACAAGGTGGAGACGAACTAAGCTTTACGATCAGTATTAGTAATCAAGGAGATGCACCAGCCCTTAACCAGCAGTTTATTGATGACATTCACGACCTACTCGAGTACGCAGATATCACAGACGATGGCGGTGGCTCATTCAACGCAGAAAACAGGATCTTATCATGGCCCGACGTAGACGTAAGGCCTGGCGAAACGATCTCTAAGACCTTCCGTGCTCGCGTTAAAAACCCAATCCCTAGCACGCCTTCATCAGCCTCTGATCCAAATATCTCTTTTGACCTCAAAATCAATAACACCTTTGGCAACACGATCGAGATATCACTACCTCGTACTGTCACCAAAAGCGTAGAACAGATAGCTAACGTGACCCAGCTACCACGAACTGGTCCTGGCTCAACAATGGCTGTCGGGTTCCTAGCCTTCGGCGTCGTTGGCTACCTGTACTCCCGTAGTCGCTTACTGGGCAAGGAAGCTCGGTTGATCCACGTAAAGCATAACGCAGGAGGAATCTAAGATGGCTGAGAAACTACCCCAACACAAATCATCAGAGTCGCTAGCGGGCTTTGAACAAACGGAGATCAGCAAGCCGGTTGTAGAGCGCAGTGACGCAGAAAAAATAGCAGAAGCTAAGCGTGAGAAGCACAACGCAGAAAAGAGTGCCGAACGGGCCAGAAGTAAGGTCGAGGCAGAGTCACGCAAAACCAACGAGGTAATGGCCGCCCTCAACGAAGCTGACGACCACAAGAAAGAAGAGACCCCGACCTTTGTCACCAAGGCTCTTAAGTCAAAAGCCTATAATGATATTATGCGCTCAACCAGGCGGCAGCTAAAGCCCCTGGAGCGGACGTTTAGTAAAGTGATCCACAATCCAACCGTCGACACCGTTAGCGAAGTAGCTGCAAAGACAGTTGCAAGACCCTACGGCATTATGGGAGGTGCGCTAATCAGCCTCTTGATCAGCTCATTCGTAGTGGTTATCGCTAGGGATTCGGGATTTGAAATCCCTCTAAGTATCTTTATGGTTCTTTTTGTAATAGGCTACGTAATAGGCCTCGTATTTGAGGCCATCCTAAGGACGGTCCAGCGCGCAGCAAAATAGTTAATGCACTCCAAGCCCTAAACACCCGTACGATCTATGGGTGTTTTTTATTGTGTCAGGCTACTTCAGTTTTATAGTGTCGCCGTGTTGCATGGTGTCCTGTGTGGGCTTGGCTGGTGGCTGGGTTGTAGCAGGAGTTAGTGGCTGCGCTTGTTGTAACGGCGATGGCATCTGAGGTGGTAGCTGGGCTGGAGTGACCGGAGCTGTGTTGCTTGGCTGGAGCTGCTGCTTCTTGTTTAGCCAATCATCCAGGAACGAGGCACCAGGTCGGGCTGGCTGCGACTGTGCTGATCGAGGTTGTGTCTGTGGCGCTGTTGGCGGCATGGATTGTGGCCCCGGTAGCTGCTGACTTGCCTTTGGGGGCTCTGGAGAGGCGTCTAAACGCGAGAAAATGTCGTGTTCGACACTTGACCTAGGTTTACCATATTTGGCCGAACTGAGCTGCTCTAGAGCGTCTTTTAGCTGACTGTTGCTGTGACCCAATGGAGGCAAGGTCGCCATACTGAACGGTTGAGTCGGAACACCGCCGATCAACATCCTATTGGCCGTATTACCTAGCGGAAGCCTAGTCAGATCATCTATCTCGAATATGGGGCTATAGAACTGTTTGACCATGTTCTCGGCGTCGCTGGCACTTAGCCTAAAAGATATTGCCGTACCAACATTGCCGTACACGGCATCTCGAATATCTTCAGTTAGCTGAGTCGTAAACTGATTAGCCACCACAAGGCTCAGTCGATACTTCCTGGCCTCAGACAGTATCTGGGCAAACGACTCTGTGGCAAAGTTCTGGAACTCATCGACGTACAAGGTAAAGTCACGGCGCTCGGACGGGTCCTTGTTGGCTCTATCCATTGCCGCCATCTGGAACTTCATCACAAAGAGCATACCAAGCAGCTTCATGTTCAGCTCACCCGTGCGTCCTTTGCTAAGGTTAACGATAAGTATCTTGCCCTCATCCATGATCTCTGGAATATTAAAGGCGCTATTCGTCTGGCCAATAATATTGCGCATCATGTCGTTACCTAAAAAGGCGCTGAACTTACTAACAAACCAGCTCTTCACCTCTCCAAATTCGTTAGATCTCTCGGATGCCGGCATCTCTTTCTGCCAAAAATCTAGCACTGACTTGTCGGTAACATATTGCAGCTTCTTGCCCACAAAGGCTTTGTCGTTAAACAGCTTAGGGATGTCTATGAACGTCCCGCCGTCTGGACCGGCCATAACTAGCTTGGCAGCATTCCTAAACATGTACTCGTAGCGAGGGCCGATAATGCCTTGTCTCTGCGGATCATAGAGCTTGTACAGCATGTTGATACCTTCTTGAATCAAGAAGTCTTGTTGATCTGGATTGTCGTATTCGAAGAGGTTCAGGCCCATCGGGTGATCCATATTGGCCGGGTTAAAGTAAATGACGTCTTCTGTTCTCTCCTTAGGGATCATAGACAGCAGCTTCTCTGCGGTATCGCCGTGAGGGTCTACAAAGGCAAAGCCCTTTCCGTCCAGCATATCCTGCAAGGCAAGATTTTCCAGGAATACAGACTTACCAACTCCTGTCTGCCCCACCACATACATGTGCCGCATGCGGTCCTCATTGCTTAAGATAACCTTCTTTTTTGAACCTCTAAAGACGTTGTAGCCAAGGATCAGGCCGCCATCGGGCATATTGCGAGGTCCGTCCACCTGCTTAGAGCTTTGCCGCTCTAGCTGAGTGGTGGGTATGTTGCTCTGGTCCGGGAAGTGGAAGAGACTGGCCATCTCGATAGTGTTAAGTACCATCTTGTTATTCTCTGGCGGGAAGAACCGCATAATGTAGGCCGTCACGAAGCTCTCCATATTCTTGGCAGGCACATGTTTAAAGCCATTCCTGCCGGGTGCATCAAACAACGCAAACGAGGCGATAAGGTTACTGTAGATAGCCTGCGCCCGCTGCGAGACATTCGAAGATGCAACAACCCTAATCAGTACTTCGTAGGCAGCATGTTGGACCTTGGATTCAATCGCCTCGACCAGAGCCTGGTCGTTACCACTGATGTCTTTGGATTTTGAATCTGGCCCCTTGCTTTCTTCCGGTGGTTGGAATGGAGCCTTAAATACCTCCTTCAGATATCCAGAGCCGGACTTTTTGTCACCTTTACCCTTCTTTTTCTTGCTAGCCTCACCTTTTGCCGTCTTTGACCAGGAGCTGTGTGCCGGGCGGAAGAGGATTTGTATACCAGCCCCGTCTTCTTTCTCTAGCGTCGCCAAAGCACTTAGTAGCGACTGCAATGCGTCCCTCTTGGTGTCTTGATAGGTTGCGATAGGATATGCAAAATGCTGTTTCAGTACTAATTCACCGCCAATAGTACCGCTTATCTTGCCGACTTCGTTGAATAAATTGTGCTCGGTAGTCTCTTCTATCTGTGCTGTTGGATAAGCACTTATCAGTGCTTGCTTAACGACCGATACTAGCGCCACAGGCACCGATGCATAAAAATACACCGAGCTACTGTTGGCCAATATCTCGAAGCCCATGTGCCTCTGGCCATAGAAGTTACTCTTGAAGCCCTTTTCGGCAGTGCTGGCAATAATATTATAGAGCGTCTGTGCCTGCGAGATAGTCTCATCGACGACATCTCTGGAGTCCCTACTCCCCGACTGAACATCGTCGCTCAACGGAGGCAGATGTATTAGTAGCGGGACCATCTTGAGGCCTCGTTCGTAGTTTTTGGCCTCGCGCATGAGCCTTCTGGAGTACAGGAAAGCGAAGAAGCCGATAATGATCAAGGTTAACAGTGCTGCACCGATGAATATTTCCATGTATATAAACCTTTATTTTTCGATCTTTATATCTTTGTTGTAGCGCTTCTTCATGTAGTCAGCCTTGAATTCGCTAAGCATATCTTTTTGCCTCTTCGGGTCTTCGCGAGTTTCGTCGACAATTTTCTTGGCCTTCTGCACCCATTCTTTCTCGATGACATCGATATCATCAGCTATCTGCGGGTTACCGTTAGAGACGGCTGTGCTAGGGGCTTTGACCGGATCTAATGATGACGCTTGCGCACCCGCAGCAGAATTATCGACTGGGTGGCTAGAAACTGCCGGCAAGACAGGACTAGGTTTGGCTGCCTGCTCTGGCCGAGAGGGTGCACGCTCTGCCGGCTGACCCTTGGCGGCCTCGACTTGGCCAAGTTCTGGGGCAGCTACCGGATCCGCTGGTTGAAAAGTCTCACTCATAATCTAACTGAAGATTATACCTTGAATATCAGGTGAATTAAACACAAAAAGAATTCTAACTATTTAGTCCGGAAGCGTTTGACAAAATACCAAGCCAACAAGATGTTGAATACTATCAAGATTAGAATCTGAAAGATTGTTACAGAGCCCAGCGAGGCTATAAGCAATACTTCTATCAGCGCCGCACTCAGAGCTACGGCAAAATATTTACTAATATTAATCGGCAAAAAGGTCTCTAAGACAAGCTGCATAATAAACATGGCGGAGCTACCAAGAAGAACTACACCTATCAGGACATTAGAGAAGTGGAGAGAGCTGTTATCCGTTAGCGGACTGCGCGAACTAAAGAACACAAATGCAGCTACGACAGTTGCCAACTTGAATAGTAAAGACGTTTGTTTTGCACTTATCTTCATAGCCTAAAGATAACACAAAGAACCCCTCTCGCACAGGGGTTCGTTAGGTCTAAAACACTTAGAGGACCCGGCGGCAAATCCGCTACTAAAAAACTACTATTAAGCGCTTGCCGATCCGAGTCTGACTGACCGCTCTACAAAACGTAGAGCGATATCTTTTGCCGCATACCCCAAAAGTTATACGGGCTTTTTTGGTATCAAATTTTTTTATTTTTGTTACCTGCAACCAGAATAGTGCAAAAAGTGCGATATGTCAAGACTAATTGATGTATGATTAACAATGATAAGAAGTTAATCGTTCAATTTATTTGATGAAATTATGACAACATAGTACATTATCCTGTCATTAAAGCCCTGATTAATGTGTATTTTACGTCTGAGTCAGAAGCCACACAGCCGAGTCTAAGTCGTTCAGTAGAGCGAACCAGCTGCTCGTTAACGACAACCTAATCACCACAGCTCAAGCTCCTGTTTGATCTAAGAAACCTACCGTAACCTTAAATTAATCTGCCGTGCATATGAGCAAAGCCTAAGGCATACGCCCAAACAAAGACCTATCAACTCTTAAAGAAAAGTAATGTAGAGCAATACGAATGGCTCAGGCCCTAATCAAGCAACGATAATCTGCTCTATGCTTTTGCCCTAAAGCCTGTATAGGCGCCTTCTATCAACCCCTCGTGCAAGTGTATTTCTTTTTTTAGCCCCTCATCCGCACCCCTGACTGCTTTAATGCTTCTGTGACTCGATTAATCCACTGCATAGCTAAAATCTTAAGCGCCGGGCACCCTATCTTCACCCTACTCTAGCTACCCGGATCTTTGATCCGCTGCACAGACTCAAAGCAACTGAAAAACTCTCTCTAATTTAGCCATAAAAAACATTGACAAACAGCCATAAGCAGAATAATATACTCTTAGCACTTGAATAAAAAAAGTGCTCAAAAACAAAAACGAACCCTGTAAAACAACGGCACCTCGCAGGCCGTTGTTTTTTAATTCCGCTTAATTTTACTCTGGCCCTGCTATAGTTCGAATATGCAGAAAATCTACGCATCAACACCCGCAGGTTTTGAAAGTATCTTGGTCGAAATCGAATGCTCTCGCAGCAACGGGCTACCCACAACCACAATAGTAGGACTAGCTACAAAGGCGGTCGACGAATCCAGAGAACGAGTCCGTGCGGCATTCAGCAGCAGCCAAGTCACCTACCCTAAAAAGAAAATAGTTATAAATCTGGCCCCAGCAGACATTCCCAAGCCTGGAGCAGGCCTAGACCTAGGCATGGCGATAAGTATCCTCAGCAGTGCTGAGGGCTCGGCAGAACCCCCTAAAGCTTTGTACCTGGGCGAATTAGGTCTTGACGGTAGAGTCAGGGCGGTGCCTGGTGTAATTGGCGGCCTACTTGCAGCCAAGAAGGCCGGGATTAGAACAGCCTTTGTGCCAGCTGCAAACCACCTAGAGGCATCCCTCGTTAAAGATCTCGAGATATACCCCGTCCAAACGCTAAAAGAACTACTAGGCCACGTCTTCGGGAGCCAGCAACTTAAAAAGCTCGGCTACACACCCATCCAAGAGCACAACCTTAAAGACAAAGTAACGATAGACGACATACACGGCCACACAGAAGCCAAAAGAGCACTCCTGATAGCCTGCTCAGGTGGTCACAATATTCACCTATACGGACCTCCAGGCTCCGGCAAAAGCATGCTGGCAAAAGTGAGCAGTCAGCTACTGCCCTCCCTCGATCTGGACGAAGCCCTCACAGTGGCCCATCTGAGATCCCTATCAGGCGACCTGTCGCACACTCCCACCCTATCGGCACCGTTTAGAAGCCCTCATCACAGCGCCAGTGCAGTAGCAATCATCGGCGGTGGGTCGGACGCGAGGCCTGGCGAAGTCAGCCTTGCCCACAAAGGGGTCTTAATGCTCGACGAGCTACCAGAATACGAACGCAAAACTATTGAGACCCTTAGGCAGCCCCTGGAGGATAAAAAAATATCGATCAGCAGAGCCAGGGTGCGTACTGTCTATCCAACAGACTTCCTGCTCGTTGCGACCAGTAACCCTTGCCCCTGCGGCTACCTTGGATCCGACAAGGCTTGCTCTTGCACCACCAGCGATATCTACAGATACGGGCGCAAGCTATCTGGTCCGATAATGGACCGCCTAGATATGCACCTCTACGTGCCCTCAGTACCGCCGGAAAAACTCCTAAACTCTGCATCAACTGCCAAATCTAGGCATCAAGCCTACAAAGATAACGTGGCCAATACCCGCAAAGTACAAGCCAAGCGCAACCCCCAGGCCAAGCTGAATGCTAGTCTAAGCTCAAAAGACATCCAAAAAGTCGCCCGAATAACCCCATCTGCTAAACAAATGCTGGATAAAGCAGCGCGCAAGCTAAACCTAAGCAGTCGCGGCTACCTAAAAGTTGCCAGGGTTGCCAGAACTATTGCTGATCTAGAAGGACTAGAAGAGGTCAGCCAAGCATGTATTAGCGAAGCACTTCAATACCGTCAACGATCAGCCGCTTTGTAGATGCCTCTTGCTAAGAAGTTGTTTCTCTGTTAGAATCTTCAGGATTTCGAAAAGGAGTTATCACATTAACAAACGCACTCGCATTAATGAGCATATACGTGCTCGCGAACTACGCGTCATAAATTCTGACGGTTCACAACTAGGGGTCATCTCTCGAGATGAAGCACTCAGGGCAGCAAAAGAAGCTGACCTTGATTTGGTTGAGATATCACCAAGCGCCAACCCGCCTGTTGCCAAGATTGTTGATTGGGGCAAATACAGCTACCAAAAAGAGAAGCAGCAACAAAAGAATCGTAAGAAGTCCAAGAGTGGCGAACTCAAGCAAATGCGCTTCGGTCTAAAGATCGGAGATCACGATATTGATGTCAAGCTACGCAAAGTTCGTAAATTCCTGGATAATGGCAGCAAAGTGCGTTTAACGGTGGTACTACGAGGTCGAGAAATGGCCCATAAGGACCTCGCTTTTGTTCTAGCAGAGCGACTACTATCACTTCTTGGTGAAGAAGTCGCGGTGGATCAGAAGCCTTCAATGAGCGGCCGACAACTAAACATGGTAATCAGGAGCACACAGCATGCCAAAAGTTAAATCACACAGCGGTACAAAGTCCCGAATGAAGGTGACCAAGAAGGGTAAAGTACTCGCCCGAAAATCCAACAGCAATCACTTTATGCAAAAAAAGAGTAGCTCGAGGAAGCGAACATTCGCTGGCTACAAGCAGATTGGTGGCAAAACCAGCAAGACAATCAAAAGAAACCTAGGAGCATAGGGATGAGAGTAAAGAAAGGCGTAACAGCCCGCCGTAGACACAATAAAGTACGCAAGTCCACTAAGGGCATGCAGCACGCTCGTCGAGCGAGCGTTAGGCTTGGTAAACAAGCTGTTGTACGTTCTTTGCAGTACGCTTACCGCGACCGACGCAACCGCAAGCGAGACATGCGCCGCCTCTGGACGACTAGGATAAACGCAGCCGCTCGTGAAAACGGCACTACCTACTCTGCGCTTATAAACAAGCTGACCAAAAGCAACGTCACAATAAACCGTAAAATGCTTAGCGAAATCGCTATAAGCGACCCTAAGGCGTTTACCGCTATTGTCAAAGCTGCCAAATAGCTTTTAAGGCTCCTTGTAGCCCTCAACATTATAAAACCGCTCCCTAGGGAGCGGTTTTATAATGTTAGTCGATCGATAAGCCGGGTTCTGTCTAGTAAGGCTTTCGCACTTTCCATTCGTTTTTCTGCACTAACGGATGTGAAGGTGTGAAAGCCTTACCGAGCTGATCATCTATCTACGACCAGCATTGCTGCTGATCTTGAGCGGTGTCGTTGTGTCTCATGGCGAGCACCAGCCGGACCAAGGTCCAGCAAGAGACACTCCTTGCTACAAACAGGGTTTACCTGCTCTCCTGCGTCACCGCAAGAGATTGTGGGCTCTTACCCCACTCGTTTCACCCTTGCCCAACACTTTTGATACGAAATACACGCATTAAAAGTGTTGGGCGGTACACGTTTCTGTGGCACTTTCCCTGAGGTCACCCTCGGTTGCCGTTAACAACTGTCATTGCTCTATGTAGCCCGGACTTTCCTCCCGTAGACTTAACGTCTACCGGCGATCAACTAACCGACTAACTTAGAGAGTTTAGCACACTAGCCAGCGTTTTCGTCTAGCACCTCATTTGCTATGCCATCAGCGACTTTATTTAGCTCTCTGGGGATGTGCTCGAGCTTCCAGTCACTAAACCCGCTCAGTAGGTTCTTGGCTCTTTCGTAAAGAGGGTATAGGTCTCTGTTCTTTACCTTATACACCCCCTTGATCTGATTCACTACTAGCTGACTATCCATGTAGCTCTCTACCTTTGCAAAACCCAGGTCGCTCACTCGCTGCAAAGCGCTTATGAGCGAATGATACTCTGCCTGGTTATTGGTCGTAATACCCAGGTATTCGCCACCACGCGCCAACTCTTGCTCCTCTTGGTTGTAAACCACAAAGCCTGTTGCTGAGGGTCCTGGATTACCCCTTGATCCCCCATCAGAGTATATGACTGCAGATCCAGATTGCGTTGATTTTCTTACAGCAATCTTATCCTCTTTAGTCTTAAAGAATTCTGGCTCTCCTTCGATAAAACTATTGGAGACACCCTCTCCTGCAAATTCTACAGAAACGCATAGACCTTCGACGATAATTCGTGGTGACTCCTTGGTTGACCGGGTAAGTTTCGCCAAGAAAGTCACATATTCCCACGCTAGATCCTCTGTCTCGAAGCGGCGTAGCACCTGAGTTTTGTCTTTTTTTGTAGTCCACTTACTCATCCGATTAGTATAGCCTATTGGATCCTAGAGTGATATTCTAAAACCACCTTTATGAACAAGCTCTTTAAGAATCCTTACATAATTGCGCCGGCAGCTTTTGCGCTGTTGCTATTACTGCTTATTGGACCAACTATAGCCTTCAATATCATGACAAAAAACGAAAGACCGCAGTCGCTTAGCGCTGTTGAAACCAACGAAGTGGGGATAGTCTTTGGGTCCGGCCTGCGCCCTAGCGGCGAAGTGTCCAGCTTTCTTGCCGACCGGCTGGACTCTGCGATCGAGCTGTATGGGCAAAACAAAATATCACACATAATCGTTAGTGGAGACAATCGAACAGTCGACCACAACGAGCCTGCTGCCATGTCTGCTTACTTGGTAGGTAGTGGCATCCCTCTGGAGGATATTACAGAAGACTTTGGGGGTCGAAGTACATTAGATACTTGCCACCGCGCCCACGACATCTTTGGAGCTAAAACAGCCACCCTGATAACCCATACCTACCACCTACCCAGGGCTATATATCTGTGTGAAAATTTTGGCATCGACAGTATTGGCTATGGACCAGAAACCAGCAGGCTAAATAATAATGCCCGCGAAGTTCTATCATCATGGAAGGCTGTATTCGACACCTTAATATTGGGCACCCAGGCAGAGGTGCTCGGACAGCCAGAAGCAATCACCATTCAATAACAAGTTTCGGTTGCTTTAGGCTATAATAACTTCTTATCGGGATGTGGCGCAGTTGGCTAGCGCGTACGGCTGGGGGCCGTGAGGTCGCAGGTTCAAGTCCTGTCATCCCGACCACATAAAGAATCCACCTTCTTGGTGGGTTTTTTATTTGCTTTAGGCTGTAGGCTTGAACTACGACCGAACGCCGTGAGCCGCTGGTGAGATATGCTGGGAGCATATCGCAAGGAAACTTACTGATGAAAGCTTGCTTTCAATCATGTAATTTTGGGCCCGCGGAACGTGGGCAAGTCCTGTCATCCCGACCAGTTATCAAGAAAATACCCCTGAAAGAGCTTTTCGGGGGTATTCTAGCGTCAGCACAACTACTTAGAGTATCTGGGTAGAAAACCCAGGTGGGTGAGCTCATGTTAGCCCACGAGCTAAACGGATATTGCTCTCCCGCTAAAAACTCTAGCAGATATTCATGCGTAGCCACGCTGACAGGCTTATTTTATCATCAAAACAGGAGACCAAGCACCAGGTTGTTAGCCCATATAAGAAGAGGCTGCAAGAATCTGTAGCCGAATATAAAGAAGACACCAAAGTAAACCAGTCCACCAGCCTCGATGCGGTTCATGATCTCTCGCACCGGGTCAGGTGCAAAAGCATATAGGACTCGTGATCCATCCAGTGGTGGGAACGGAATCATATTAAAGATAAACAGGCCGACATTTACAGCTGTAAAGATAGCGAACCCATCAACCAGCACTTCTGCAGTGCTTAGCTGATAGCCTATGCTGCCTATTATTGCCAGCCCCAGGTTAGATGCCGGCCCAGCAAAGGCCATCAAAGCAGCGCCATACTCCCCCCATTTCAATCGACTAGGCTGAAAAGGCACTGGCTTTGCCGCCGCCAAAGGAGGTAGCCCAGCCAAAATAAGACCTAGAGGAAGCAGTATCGTTGTAAATAAGTCTATGTGAGCTAGGGGGTTAATAGTTATCCGTCCTTGGTGCCTAGCGGTATCATCACCTAGGTAGTCACTTACGAAAGCGTGCATCATCTCGTGCACAGATATACCGATAAGTATTGCCAGTAGGCCAGGTATTATCAGTGGTAAATTATCTACAAAATCCATAGCTTTCTATTATAGCGCAGGTTGACACGAGAGGTGTAAATAGTATAAAATCATCCACCGAGTCAATTAGTAAATAGTTTTAGGACAAAGTCATGCAAAAATGCGACATCAGCGGTAAGGGTAAGCAGTACGGACACAACGTCAGCTTTTCTTTGCGCCGCACTAACAAAGTCTGGAAGCCCAACCTCCAGTCAAAGACCGTCATGATCGACGGCAAGAAGGTCAAGCTAAAGATCAGCACCCACGCGCTTAGAACACTTAAGAAAAAGGGCGTCATAACTACACCTGGCAAATAACTGTCGGGTATCGTAGTAAAAACCCTCGGACTATCCGAGGGTTTTTACTATATAAGAACTTCTGATCAGTGGAAAAGCACTGTTTCTGCCTTCTCGGCAATATCTGATCTTTTGAGTTTCAACACGTTGCCTTCAACCTTTTTGGTCTCGAGACCAAGTATTTTTACGAACTCGTCACGTGGAGACTGCGGCACTTCGTATTTTAACGAAGAATCTTCAAAATGCGTTGGCACAACTAGCTTGGCCCCTACTTGCTTGGCTATCTTTGCCGCGGCAACGGCATCTAGCGTGTAGCCGTTACCCCCGACGGGAACAAACAGAATATCCACGACCCCAATGGCCTCTAGTTGTGGTTCGCTAAGCTCTGGAGCGATGTGTCCAACAACCACAAACTTAAATTCTGGTGTTATACCTCTATATATCGTGGCTTTTGTAGTACCCTTCTCGTCCACATGTGCTTGAGCGGCGATGCCAGTGATCATTACGTCGCCAACTTCGTAATCGCCTGGCATAAAGAATGTCCGGGCAGCCTTGGCAGAAGCCTTCACGATGTCACTATTGGTATTGCACAAGCTATCGTCGTTACTGGTAACTGGTTTTGCACCTAGCTGCTCTAAATTATCATCAAAAACAATACTCGTACTCTTTGTCTTTACTCGCACGCAATTTGCTCCGTAAAACTCTATCTGCATTTTCTGCCTCCTATTTACTGTTAGTTTCTGACATTATGCCAAGTTTATCAACCTTGACAGTGTTTTTTCGGTCTAACATGGTTGTAACAAATTTATCTTTTATCTGAAGGCGGTATTCGAACTCGCTAACTGTGAACGACGCATAGCGTAACTCGTGGCTAGTAGACTCTTCTAGCCACTCGATGTAATTATCCAGAGAGGACGGGGTAACATCGCCCACAATCAAGACGTCTACAGGAGCCAGCTTATCTCTCGTAAAGACGCCGCTCATAAGCAGTAGCTTCAGATTGCCAAGGGACTTCTCTTCTTTGCTGAGTCCTTTGGCGGCGGACTTTTTGCTCGGGACGGCTACGGTAGCTTTCTTTTTGGAGTCGCTGCCCGGTGCATCAAGGGGTTTGCCACCAAAAAGACTGGCTAATGCCCGGTAGTGTTCGAAGTTCTGATCTACCTCGTAATAAAGCCTGTTGTTAGAGCTGTCGCTGCTAATTATGCCTATAGACAAGAGGTTAGACAGTTCGCGGCGTACAGAGTTTATTTGTTCGTCTATTTTGCGCGTTATCTCACGTACGTAGAATGACCTGTTCGGATTGGTCATGAATAACTTTAATAGTTTCACCCTCGTCTTGGACCCAAATAATTGCTCAATCATAGCCTAAGTATAGCAGAGATGTGTGCTATCTGCGTGGTTTTGGAAACCGTAGGTCGAGATATTTTGCGCCTTTTGTTGTTCTGGACGCTTTTTTTATGTATGCAGGTGTTAACTGCTTCTTTGTCTCTGGATTGACTAGAGTTTCTTCGAGAGAATCATAGGCCTGATTGATGCCATCCGATGACTTTATAACAACATACCAATTGCTTGGGCCCATCATTGTAGCTCCACTAAACAGCTGTAAACACCTCTCGACGCTATCTACCATAAAATCTGGTAGCCTTGTAAGTGGCGTGCGGCGTAGCCAAGAGATGGATTTTCTCCTTACAACCTGAAGGCCAGCTGACTCTATTTTAGACTGCAGGTAAGAAGGCTTGTAGTTGCGTATTAAATGGAAGCTGCCGGTTTCCTGCAGGCCGCTCCTGCCCACGTCGACCCAGTTGCTATTCCACTTCTTCCAGTTAAATGTTGCGAGTGATCGCAAAAAGAGCTTTGTGTGATTCTTGTTAGCGGCCTCGATAATAGCAACCCCTCCTGGCTGTAAAACTCTATGCACTTCGCCCAGGAATTTATCGGCATCTTCAAGGTGGTGCATCATTCTGATAGATATCAAGGCATCCTGCGAGCCGTCGGCAAAAGGTAGGTGATAAGCGTTTGCTGCCAGCAGACTAAGGTCTACGTTAGACTTTTTGGCTGGCTCTTTGGCTATATAAAATTCGTTCGTAGCGTAGTCGGCGATCGCGAGGCTCCTGAATCTTCTGGAATAAACCTCTACCAGTCGGCCGAAGGAGCCACCGATGTCGACCAGCCAAGATGCTCGCTTGGGGTAGCTACTTAGCAAACCCTTAAGCAAGATGCGCTCTGCCCTATCCTCGTAGGAACGGGTGTCCCAGAACCGGGCATACTCGAATTCGCTAGTCTTTGTTTCGTACTGGACCACATATGGTTCGTTGTCTTTTTTTGCCATAATCAGTACCCAGTATACCGCTAGTACGTAAGCTCGTCTAATAAATAGTCTAGGGCGGCCCGAGGTTCCTCAAACCATGTAATAGATTTATTGCGCTTGAACCACGTATATTGCCGCTTGGCGAGGCGCATATCACGGCGCACGTAGTCCTCTTTGGCCTCATCCAGTGACTGCCGGCCAGCAAAGTACGGCGCTAGCGACTGATAAATGTTGCCCTTGAGAGCTTCTGAGCCTTGGCTGTAATTGGCTAGGGCCTGCTGCGCCTCGTCTATGACGCCCTGCTCTATCATCGAATCCAGACGTGTTCGAATGTGGCCCTCTTGCTGCTGCTTGTCTGGATGCAGCCCAACTACCAGGGTGCCCTCTGCCATCTGATGGCGGTCTGAGGGCTCCGGGGTCTCGCCAGACAATAGGCTGCGTATCAAGTATCTTTTGTTTTCTTTATTTTCTGGTAGGTGAATCGATCTGGCTTGCAGCATGGCTTGCAACTCCTGGACAGACTTAGCCTCTAGATCTCGAGCGGCATCTACATCTGATATGTTGCGGAAAGTATAATTGAATATAACACTATCGATATAGAGGCCAGACCCCCCAACGAGCACAGGTAAGTTGCCCCGCCCACGGATCTGTGCTGCTGCCTCTTGGGCTGCTGCCTGAAAACTAGCTACATTATATGGGCTAGACCCGTCGGCAACGTCTAGCAGATGGTGCGGGACGAGTCGCTGATCCTCTTGGCTTGGTTTGGCCGTGCCAATATCGAGACCCTTGTAAACCGTCAGCGAATCTGCCGCGATTATCTCGACATCTCTATGCTTGGATAGCTCCATAGCTAGACCGCTTTTGCCGCTAGCTGTTGAGCCGACTATGGCCAGCAGACTGATGCTACTCATCGAAACCCACCACGTATCTATGCTTCTGTAGGTCTAACGTAAAGCCAGTAGGGCCTTCCTTAAACTCTACACCCTCTTGTTCTAGGTGCTGTTGGTGGGCCTGTCTACCGCCCGGGTAACCAGATGCTAAGCCACCATTCGCATTAACTACTCTATGCCAAGGCAGCTCAGGATTACCAAAATGAGCAGCCCCTCCAACTTGCCGAGCCGCGCGCGGGCTACCGACAATTGCCGCTATCTGGCCGTAGGTCATAACCTTGCCTCTTGGTATGGTTTTGACCACCAGCTCTACCCGTTGCTTGAAGTTGAGAGCCTCCATGCTACATGGAGGACTTAAGGGTTCTTGACTTTATCTCGTTGCTTAGCGACTGCAGGAAGTTATCTGCAGCCATGGAGACTTCTTTGTCGCCGACCATTAGATCTTCACGGATCCTCGGGGATAGCTGGTTGGTAGAGACCTCTTGCTCGCCAATAACGACAATGTAGGGCACCTTTTGTTTCGAAGATTCTCGGATCTTTTTGCCAACAGACTCGGCTGAATCATCAACGTGTACCCGAATACCCATGCTGCGGGCTTCGGTCGCCAGATCATGCGCGTAGTCGATCATGTCTTTGTCTTCGCCAGAAACGGTTATGAGCCTTAGCTGCTCAGGAGCCATCCAGGTTGGTAGTCGGCCGGCAGTATGTTCGAGCAGTACAGATATAAACCTCTCTAATGACCCGGCTATTGCAGCGTGGATCATAACAATACGCTCGTCTTCGCCCTGCTCGTTAATACAGCTGAGATCGAAGTTCTGGGGCTGTACTAAATCTAGCTGGATGGTGGCGACCTGGTGGGTGCGACCGAGGGCATCACGTGCCTGGAAGTCTATCTTTGGGCCGTAGAAGGCCGCTTCGCCCAGGGTGGCTTCGAGTTTTTGACCCAAACGCTCGTTAGACAGATCTGCCAAGGTTTTTTGGGCGAACTCCCACGACTCGGTGTCCCCACCGTAATTCTCTGGATGCTCAGGATCCATAAATGACAGCTCGGGCGTGACATCCATGCCGATCGAACCATACAGAGTCTCGATCATGTCCCATATACGATTTGCCTCTACTGCGATATCTGGCCTACGGCAAAATACATGAGCGTCGTCTTGGGTGATCGAGCGTACACGGCTAAGCCCACTTAGCTCACCTGTTTGCTCGTCTCGGTACACCATAGTTGTATCGCTGTAGCGTATTGGTAGGTCGCGGTAGCTTCTCTTGGTAGATGCATATATCTGGGTGTGGTGCGGACAGTTCATCGGCTTCATGACAAACTCGTGCCCTTCCCTAGTAGCAATACTAAACAACTCGTCACCAAACTTAGACCAGTGTCCGGACTTCTCATAGAGATCTTTTTTAGTAATGTGCGGTATTTCTACAGGGCTGTAGCCATGTTCTTCTCGCATCTCGTTAATAAACCTATCTATCTCGCGGCGAATTACTGTGCCGCGTGGCGTCCATAGCGGCAGCCCAGGGCCAACTAGATCAGAGAATACAAAGAGATCCATGTCTTTGCCGATCTTGCGGTGATCCCTAGCCTTAGCTTCTTCTAGCATTTGCAGATGTTCCTTGAGTTCTTCCTTGGTTTCAAAAGCAACTCCATACAGGCGTTGCATCTGAGGATTATCCTCTTTACCGCGCCAGTAAGCCCCTGCGACCTTCATGAGCTTAAACGCGCCAATCTGGCCGGTTGAGGTAACATGCGGGCCCCGGCAAAGATCTGTGAAGCCTCCGTTCGTATAGAATCCAACCTCCTCGATAGCCGACCCCTCTGATTCAGCGCCAAGCTGGCTGGGATCTATATCGCTAGCAGACGTAGTGCCTTGTCTCTTGAGGTCATTAAGCAACTCTAACTTGTAGTTCTGGTTGTTGTTTTTAGCCCAGGCAATAGCCTCTTCTATGGATTTTGTAGAATGCTCGAACACTTGGTCCTCGTTGACGATCTTGCGCATTTCTTTCTCGATTTTCTTAAAATGCTCCTCACTGATCGGCTTGTCACCAGTGTCGATGTCGTAATAAAACCCATGCTCTATCACTGGGCCCACTCCAAATTTAGCCTCTGGCCAGAGTCTTTGTACCGCAGACGCTAGTACGTGAGCTGTGCTGTGACGCATAGCCTCGATTTTGTCCTTTTCTGCTGACATGCCAATCTCCTTGCTGTATAAAAAACTGCCGATAACTGCTGTTATCGAATCCGGTGTCTTGGCCCTTACTAGAAGGAGGTTCCACCTCGACATATCCTATTGCCCCATTGGTTACGTACCTTAGCGACCGCTCAAACGTGATTCTGCAAGTGGTTAGCCTGCGTCTATATCCAACAATAATTATAACTCAAAAAAATAAGAGACCCAAGAGTGGGTCTCTTAAAGCCTATTGTCTAATCTCGCACTTTTAGACAATAAACGGAAGGTACTGAGAGGTGGCAAAACCTCTCCCAAAACTTCACCTAGAACTAGAATACACCAGCTAGTAGCATTTGGCTAGTCTATTTTATCAAAATGCTAGCGCTTTTATCCACACCTGTGCATAATACCATTTATGGTATACGCCCCTTCTGGCTTATTCGCGTCATGATCTTTTACTGTTTTAGCCTGGTGTGTTAATATTTTGAAGCTTAACAGCAAGTCTGCCCAAGACTCAAAATATGGGCGCGTAGCTCAGTTGGCTAGAGCGCCTCATTGACGTTGAGGAGGTCGGGGATTCAAGTTCCTCCGCGCCCACCATATAAAACCGACCCCTTGCGGGTCGTTTTTATATGGCGACGTAGAAATACCTTGAATTCCCGCAGAGCGAGCTTGCGAGAGGAGGACTCACAGATCAACGCAACTCTAAGAAAAACTTAGCGGTAGCTTATAGCGATCTGCTGTAGATAATAAATGTTATGTAGCGAGGCCAGTGTACCAGCCAGAGGCTCGCCAATCTTGAACTGATGTCGCAGCCAGCCTCGAGTGTAACCGCTGCGACAGGCGTAGCACCCGCAACCAGGCTCGATAACTTGACTGTCGGTCTCGAACTCTTGGTTCTTGAGATTCAGCTTCTTGTCGCCGGACACCCAGACGCTTCCGTGCCGTCCATTACGAGTTGGAATCACACAATCAGCCATGTCTATTCCGTGCTCGTAAGCAACCCGCAGATCGGGGGGATCACCTACGCCCATTAAATAACGAGGGCGGTCCTTATCGTAATGAGGAGCCAGTAGCTTTAGTATCCTATACATATCGTCTTTACTCTCACCAACTGATAGCCCGCCAACAGCAACGCCGTCGACACCGCTATCGTTAACGTAACGCAAGCTATTTACCCGCAGTTCTTCATCCAGGCCTCCTTGGGCAATGCCGAACAATAGTGGTCGGTGATCACCTGACATATTAGCCGTCAATTTCTTGAACTCGGCAACGCAGCGGTCTAACCAACGGTGGGTGCGCTCGTATGCCTCTTTGGTCCGCCCAATATCTGCGCTGTCCAGGCCCGTCAGATCATCAAAAGCCATTATGATATCTGCACCTAGATCGAGCTGTATCTGCATCGACTTCTCGGGTGAAATAAAAATCTTGTCACCGTTACGCGGGTCGACAAATTCAACACCCTCTTCGGTAATCGTGCGTGTGTGGGCAAGTGAAAATACCTGGAACCCCCCAGAATCAGTCAAGATTGGGCCACGCCTGCGCATAAATTCGTGTAGCCCGCCAAGCCCTGCCACAACCTTCTCCCCCGGATTAAGGTGTAAGTGGTAGGTATTAGCCAGTACAACATCTATGTCTTGAGCCTCGACAAGCTCCATCGGTATACTTTTGACTGCACCTCGCGTACCAACTGGCATAAAAGTCGGGGTCTGCACCAGGCCAGCCCTTGTCGTAAAATGCCCACTCCTACCAGAGTCGCCAAAACGCGTATTAACTGTATATCTCATCCTGCAGACTGTAGCATAGTCGGCAGCTTTCTGTACTTGTCAAGTGTCTAGAGGTAGCTATTAACTTCTTAAGTAAGCACAAGAACTATTGACTTATCAAAATATCATGGTAATATAGTCCAGCTTTTAAATATGGAGGTGTTTTGAGCACTACCAACCTAAGTAGCTTCAAGATTTTCTTTGAAGATCTAGACCTACCGAAAGCAGTCCCTCGTCGGCGCACACGCGTCAAACGAGCGATCAAGTAGTCTACTGGCCCAGACTACAAAAGTGACCTGCAAACACCAATTGACACCCACTCAACAGAGCGGGTGTCTTTTTTATGCAGTAGCAATGAGATATCCCCATTCAGACAAAAGTTATCCACTAGAATTATGTCTTGGGTTATGACAATATATAGTCATGGTATGCATATATTGTAAGTCTAAAACACGGGTCACCAACAGTCGGTCGCACTCTAAGCGGTCCCCGAAGACCTGGAGGCGCAGACAGTGCCAACAGTGCCAGGCTGTGTTTACGACACATGAGCGCCCGGATTACAGCTCTCTATACAAGATCAGACGCCTTGAGGGTGATCTAGCCGACTTGCTGCCAGCAGAGCTTGTAGTTAGCGCTTATAATGCCCTAGAGGGCCACAGCAGGCCAGCACGTGCTGCCTATGCCGAGGATATCGTCAACAGCACACTAGATATACTTGTACAGAACTCTGGTAGCCCGCTGATTGAGGTCGAGGCGCTGCACCGTGCAATGATCCGCTCGCTGGCGGCCGTCGACCAAGCAGCGGCAGCGACGTATGGGCTCCAAAACGGTCTACTTAGAAGCAAGAACAGACAGCTGCGCAAGCTACTGCAACCGGACTAGCGGCTTACTGCTTTTTGACTACTTTTTCGGTAACGACAAAGTCCTCTATATATTTACCGAACAATAGTCGCGTCTGCGAGGTAAGCGATGCGTATGAGTTGAACACAATACCCACCAGTGGCAGCAGCAGCCATTGCCAAAAGAAGGCCGTGTAGCGCCTCTTTTTGTGGTGTAGCGGCCGTGGTGGCAGCGTAGCGATGCCGATATACATAGTCACCAGCACAAGAACGAGTGCAAAAGTATTAATACGCCCGATGATCTGTGGCAGCTGCTGCGCCACGATATTGTCGCCAGCATCCCGCGCTATAAACAGAGGCACCCAGCCAGACAGTAGCAGTAGCGGCGCAGACGTCGCCCAGCCAACATGCCCCTCGAACAGTCGGGCGAATTTGGCTAGCAGATCGCTCCGTGGGACCTTTTTGTTTTTGAGCCCTTTTGTAGCGACATAGGCGATATCCGAAGCGCCGTAAGTCCAACGCCTAATCTGTTTGAACTGTGCAATCAGTGTCTTCTTGTAGCCGCCGGCATAAACGGCATCCTGGTATATAGGGGCATAGATTGGGAGGACCTCGTGGTTGCCGTCGAATGCAAAGTAGCTGCGCCAAAACTGGTGGCCGTCCTCGACAATTGTGCGTACGCTCCAAAAGTCTGTTTCGATCAATGCGTCCAGGCTTTGGGCATGGGCAGAAAAGTTGCGCAGAGCATGTAGTCGCATCGAGTTGGCAGTATGGAAATATGTGTTCGCCATAGCACTTAGGCGCATGACAGCCGGTACATCCCAGACATTATTCACGTACAGCGCCACCGGCTGGTAGGACTTGTGCTTGCGGTCTGGGGCAATAAGATAGGTATACTCTAGCGCTGCAAAGTAGTTCTTGTCTGGTCGGTTGTCCGCATCTAGTACGGTCACCAATACCCGCGCTGGATCGATACCCTCTGCTTCCGCCCACTCGGCAATTTTGCGCCCTGCAAAGCTAGCATTAGCACCCTTGCCCCGCGTCTCGTCGTCTTGTAGTACATGCTCGACAGCCTCGGCATAAGCGAATTTACTGCCGTATTTCTTGATAGCAGCTAAGCTCTCTTGGCGCTTCTTGTCGCCCCCACGCTCCTCATAAGCGAGGAAGAAAGCCGTGTTCGTCTGGTCGACCCCGTGGCTACTCAGCACATACTCGATTGTTGGGTGGATGATCTCTGGCGGTTCGTTATACGTTGCGATCATAACTGCGTGGATGATCTTGCCCGGATCGTTTGGCAATGCCCCCCCGGCTAGCTTCTGCAGATTATCTATATGTGCATTATGAAGTTTGTTCTTGCCTCGGCGATGATGGGCCAATGCCTCTGCTGGGCTGCGTAGTTCGGCGCTCATTCTAACCCAGTCCTGCTTAGCTGCGCTTTTGAGTCGTCTATATCCCTGCAGGACCCTAACTGACATAGCCATCGACTTGAAGATCCAAACTAAGACATAAGTAATGATAAAATAAGCCGCCACAGTTGGTGCGATAAAGCTAAGAATCGCCGGCAGTGCGTAGACTGTATACGTCACTATGCCAGGTAATTTTTCGAAAAATCTGTAGGTCTTGCTTCTGTTCTTTGCCCACGGTATCTCGATATCTGTCATTATTGCTGCAGGTTAAGAATCGCCCCGCTGACGATAATATTCAGGAATATAGCTAGTTTGGTCAGGATCAGTAGTGTATAGGCGGCTGGCTTGTACACGTCATACAGCTTGTAGCTAATGACCAGGGCGATAACGAACGCGATAACAGCAAAGAGGGCAAAACTGTAAAGTTGTTCGGGGCCTTGCTTTTCGAAATCTGGGGCGCCCTGGAGGGTCCAGTACCGCAAGATGGTAGAGCTCTGCGAAGTATCGGCACGCAGCACGACCGAGATAACGTTAAACAGCGCTAAAAGGCCCAAGACCAAGGTCGACAGCAAGATGCTTTTGTCTTTAAAAAATTTACTCGAGAACATTGGAGCCTAGTATATCAAAAAACACCCTTAAGTGATACTTGCCAAGGCCCAATCCAATCTGTTATTATCCATCGGCGCCAACCAAGTTGGTAGAACCTTACATTTTATATCAAGACGAAAGTCTTGAGCGGGCAGATGGTAGCGATTGGTGCCGTTTATGTATACACATCGTGTACCTAGACGGCACGAATCAACACCTCCCTGCCCACCAAAACAATTTAGTTTTGGAGAGTAGCAACCTAAAGTTGCGATGCGGGCTCGTGGTGTAGCTGGCCTAACACGCCTCCCTGTCACGGAGGAGATCGCCGGTTCAAATCCGGTCGGGCCCGCCA
>CAZHOS010000009.1:13487-33314 GCA_964534605.1 uncultured Candidatus Saccharibacteria bacterium | reverse complement strand
GTTCGCTTTGGCATATTATCTCTCGTTTAGATTAGTATTATATAACCGACAAACTATAACAGAGGTGAGCATATCGGTCAAGCTACGTAATGACGCCTGCTTTTGTAGTAGCTACATTATATATACAGCATAGTTTGAGTCTAGGTTTTACACAGTGGCAATAATGTAGGATTACTATGTTTGTAAAAATTGCTCTGTTTTTGCCCGTTTTACGTATGTCTTGTGCACATCTCTACATAACTTACCCACAAATTCACCCCTGTTATTTATTACTTGTGGAAAACTCTGCCCCTGTTAGATGATTTCGTCATTATTCTGTCGTGTTTTATACAAAACTGTGGAAAACTACTGCCAAGGTCTGTATTCTAGGTGTTAGTTAGATATCAAAAGTGAATTCTTGAGGGGTAGTAAGACACGTGGAAGGTGAAGTGCTTTGGCAATCAGTCCTGGGGGAGATAGAGCTTAGCGTTTCGCGGGCAAGTTACGTTACATGGTTCAAAAACACCCAGCTACTACGCAAAAGCAGTGAAGAGTTGGTTGTAGGTGTGCCAAACATATTCTGCAAGCAACAATTAGAGGTAAAGTTTAAAGACCTTATCGAGCAAACTCTAGCTAAAAAGGGTGTCCTGGACACACCTGTGTCATACAAAATACACACACCTCGCAAAAAAGCCGAAAAGCTTACAGACGAGCCAGATATGCAGGTAAGTCTAGATAGTGTTAGCCCCTCTGGTCCACAAAACACGACTGCTACGAGTTCTAGTAACGGTGTGTCGCATAGCTACCGACAAGGGCTTAATAGAAGGTATACCTTCGACTCGTTTGTAGCTGGGTCTGGTAACGAGTTAGCCTATGCTGCCTGCCAAGCAATCGCCGAAAAGCCGGGGCAAAAATACAACCCACTGTTTATATATGGTGGCGTTGGAATAGGTAAGACCCACCTTATACAGGCAGTTGGTAACCACGTATTGGCCAAAAACCCAGAGGCCAAGGTTGTTTACGTAACTATCGAGCAATTTGTGCAAGAATTTACAGACTCTATACGTTACAAAAAAGCCGGTGCTTTTGCCCAACATTACCGCGGGGCAGATGTACTGATTATTGACGATATTCAGTTCATTGCTGGCAAAGAGAAGACTCAAGAAGAATTCTTTCACACTTTCAATGTGCTGCATCAGGCCAACAAACAGGTTATTATCAGTAGCGACAAGCCTCCACACGCCATCCCAACACTGGAAGAGCGTCTGCGCAGTCGGTTCCAGATGGGTATGAGCATAGACATGCAAACCCCAGACCTAGAGACGCGTATCGCAATCCTAAAGCTTAAGGCCGACCTACAAGACTTCCAAATAGATGAAGAGAGCCTTAGTTTCTTGGCCGACAATTTTACGACGAATATTCGCGAGCTGGAGGGAGCACTAAACCAATTAATGGCTTTTTGCGACATGAAGAATGTCGACCCAAGTCTAGACGTGACCAAAGCGGTTTTCTCTAAGATGAACAAAAGGCAAAAGCACATAACCCCAAAGCAAATCGTCGACAAGGTTGCTAAATACTTCTCGCTAAAACAAGAGGACCTTGTTGGACCAAAGCGGGATAGGGATATTGTTGTGCCGAGGCAAATATCTATGTACCTGCTGCGCAGCGAGCTAAAAATGAGCTACCCGCGCATCGCTGGAGAACTAGGGCGTAAAGATCACACAACGGCCATACACTCTATCCAAAAGATAGAGAAAGAGCTTGTGGTGGACCTGATCCTTAAGCAAAATATACAAGAAATTAAACAACTACTAAACGTCTAGGGAGGGCCAGTTGGCTGTGCATAAACACAAAGAACACGAGGAAAACCACTTTTTTATCCACCGAGGTGGTGTAAAACCAGGGAAAACTCTTGGTACTTCGAACACAAACCCGTCCGGCTGGCAAACAAGTCCACTAGTTATGCTCGGTCACGCACAGAAACATCCACAAACTACTACCCCCACCCAGAACCACCAATCAACAGAGCTGAGCTTCTATATATCCACAGAATCCACAGGCCCTATAATAACTAGTCCATAAGGAGAAAAAATGAATATTAAGGTTACTCAGGAAAACTTATCTCGGGCAGTTAATAATGTTGCCAGAATCGCCACTAGCTCGCGTGGGTCATTACCTATACTAAGTAATATTCTGCTAAAGACGGTAGATGGCAGGTTGAATCTATCTGCAACTAATCTAGAGATAGGTATAACCGAAGTAGTCGGAGCAAAGATTGTTGATGAGGGGACTATCACGGTGCCGGCTAGGCTTTTCCAAGAGTACGTCAGTAGTTTGCCAAGCGGCCAAAGCGTATCCTTAGAGCTTAAGGACCATAAGCTGGAGGTGGTGTGTGGTGACTATACTTCGACCATCAACGGAGTAGCTGCAGATGACTTCCCAGTAATACCAACAATAGACGATGATCCCGTCTGGAAGATATCTTCCAGCGAACTTAAGAAGGCTCTATCGCAGGTTATTTTTGCAGCAAGCGCTGACGACGCTAGACCGGTGCTGACGGGAGTCTTACTGCATTCAGTTGATGGAGAGGTATTCTTAGCGGCCACAGACAGCTACCGCCTGAGCGAAAAAAAGGTAGGTAAGAGCAAGACAGAGATAAACTTATTGATACCGGCCAGTGCGTTAAGTGATTTGAGCAAAATACTAGGCGATCAGGACCGGGAGGTGTTTATTCATGGCGACGGACAACAGGTACTCTTTAAGGCCGGGGACGTCGAGTTGGTGTCTAGATTGATAGAAGGCACGTACCCTGATTACCGTAAACTACTACCGAGTAAATTTGATGTTTCGGTAGAGCTAGAAAAGCAGGAGCTTCAGGGTGCAGCAAAGCTAGCGAGTTTATTCGCCCGCGAAAGTGCCGGATCTATTTTGGTCTCGGTGCGCTCGGACACTAAGGCTATAGCTGTCCAGTCAGCTGCCTCGCAACTTGGCGAAAACAGCACTTCGCTGGGCGCCAAGGTGACCGGAGACGGCGAGATATCCCTAAACTCCAGATTTCTTCTAGATGCACTGCAGGCACTAAACGGAAGCGATGCGTTGTTCCGCATGAATGGCAAACTAGAGCCGTGTGTTGTCTCTAGCCCAGAAGACGACAGCTTCTTGCACGTCATAATGCCCCTAAAGTCCTAAAACCGCCTTAAGCTGAGCGGTTTTAGTGCTTCGAGCAGGGTTTTATGGTTGCTCAATTCTTGATTTGATAAAGAATTGAGCAACAAGTGTATTTCTTTAATCTTTTACAACTCACCTCTATAATAGATCTTTATGAAAGATGCTAAAAAACCCTATCTTAAAGAAGCTAACTACAGCAAAGAGCGAGAGGTCTATACGTATGACGTATGTCTAGGTCAGGATAGAGTTGGATATATGCAGTTACGTATAGTTCCGAGAAAATCAGATAGTCTGCCAGAGGGTTTCGAGAATAATGTCTACTACGAGATAGATGAACCGCATAGAGGTCATGGATATGCGAAAGAGTCTCTCAGGCTTTTGCTTCTTGACGCAAAAAATAAGGGGTTGGAGAGATTAAGGATTGCTGTCAGACAATCAAACAAGCCGTCTATATCCGTTATCGAGTCGTTGCATCCTAATTTGATAAAAAGTGGGAAGAGCACCGAAGGAGAAGAGAACTTACTCTACGAGGTTGATCTATGATTGCTAAGAAATATCGATTCCATGGGCACGGCAGCCTTAAATACGTTTTTACCCATGGCAAAACTGTGCGTAGCCCTCATTTTGGTATTCGGTTTGTAGCTAATAAACGCCGACAAGACTACCGCTTGGCAGTAATAGTTAGTAAGAAGGTTGCACCCCTGGCGGTTACACGGAATCGCATCCGCCGCCGACTGTTCGAGCAAATGCGTCTTTCTATTCCTAGTTCAGCAGGAGCAGTAGATATGGCGCTAGTGGTCTATGATAAAGCGCTACTTGATCTGAGTGCTGAGGAGCTAGAAGAAACCGTTAATAAACTGTTGTCGCAGATAGTAAAAAAGGCCGTTTAACACACGCAGTTTTTAAGAAGGTGAACAGCCGTCTCTAATCTGTTAGAATATAGGTAATGATTTTTGAGCAATTACTTGTAAAGCCTGTATTCAACCTACTTGTAGGTATATACGCCTTGGTGCCTGGACATAACTTTGGCGTAGCACTAATACTATTTACGGTCCTTGTCCGTCTATTAATGTGGCCAATGATCAAGAAGCAGCTTCATCACGCCAAAGCAATGCGAGCACTGCAGCCAGAGCTCAAGAAAATAAAAAAGGCCAATAAGGGCAACAAGCAGGCCGAATCTGTGGCTGTTATGGCGCTGTACAAAGAGCGCGAGATTAATCCCTTTGCTAGCATCGGGTATCTGATCATCCAGCTACCGGTATTTATCGCTCTTTATCAAGGTGTCCGCCGTATTGGAGATAACCAACAAGCCATTATCGACAATGCATACGGCTTTGTAGCTGACCTGCCCTGGATGCGGGAGTTGGCACAAGATATATCGTTGTTTGACCCCAGTGTGCTCGGTGTAGGCGACCTAACCCGAACACCTCTTGGTGACGGTGGTATTTACGCATTTGGTATCGCAGTTGCCCTGATAAGTGCAGGAATGCAATACTACTCCAGTAAGCAGCTGATGGTTACTCAGGGCGAGCAAAAGAGCCTGCGCGAGGTACTAAAGAGCCAAGGCGAAGGCAAGGAAGTTGATCAAGCCGAGGTTAGCGCTGCCGTTGGTAAGACGATGATCTATTTCATACCAGGTATGGTCTTCTTTATATCGCTTGGTCTGGTTGCCGCCCTACCGTTCTACTGGTTTATTAATAGCCTGATTGGCTTCTTGCAACAAAAGAAGGTGTTAGGCCAAGACCTGAGCGAGCTGACAGCGATTGTCGACGAAGAGCCTGTAGAGGCCGAGGTCTTGCAACCCAAGAAGCTCAATGCTAAAGAAAAGAAGGCCGCCAGGTCTAAGAGGAAGACGAGCTAACCATGGAGTCGGCACGTAGCGCAGCCGCAAAAATTCTAGAGGATGTGCTGAGTTTTTTTGGATTGAATGTTGTTGTAGATGCTGACGAGGAGGGCGACATTATACATTTGGCCGTGCCATCTAGTGACATGAACGGATTCTTGATAGGTACCAGGGCAGAGACCCTTCGATCCTTGCAAAATATTGTTAATGCGATTATGCGGTCCAAGGGGTTCGGAGAAGTCCGCGTTAATGTTGATATCGCCGGGTATAAGAAGCAGCGAGCCGAGAAGCTGGCTAGCAGAGCCAAAGGGTGGATGGACAAAGTTAAAGAGTCTGGCGAGCCGATGCACCTAGAGCCAATGAACGCTGCGGATAGGCGAACAGTCCACCAAGCTGCCGGCGAGGCAGGCATAAGTACAGAGTCTGTCGGAGAAGGCCGCGAGCGACACATAGTACTAAAGCTGTAGCTATGCAAAATTTCGAAGACGTTAAAAACCGCGACCAGCAACATGAACTAGGATTTATCAGGCAGCACCCAACGTTTGGCGCATCCCTGAAGGAGTATCGACGGATACATGGACGCAGGCTCAAGGACCAGGATGATCTGTTTCGGGAACTCAGGCAGTACCGTGCAGGACTAAACAACATCAGTCAGGAGGACAGAATGAATAATCAACCACGACAAATCAACAGAGCACCATCCTACGATGCTTTAAAGAAACAAGACCCATCTACTGATCATGTAGAATTGCTAGAAAGACAATCAACCCTGATGGTTGAGCAGAGAGCTAAGACAGCCGAGGCTACAGGTATGAGTCTTCCAGATATTCATTCAGCTGGCCCAGTTGCAGTGGAGGCGGCACTTAAACAAGCAGGCTACCAACTAGCTTAAACCCAGGATATACAACCATTAGATGATAGGGATTTTTGCCAGGAAGTTTATAAGTAGTCAGATATGGCTATCTAAGAAGCTTGACTCATATCTTAGTAAAGATTTAACTAAGGATGGGCTGGATGATTTCATTGATAGGTTAGTACCTAGGTATCTAGCTGTAAACCAGAGAATATATGACCTCGGTAGTGGAAAAAACCCGCATATCAAGCTAGATAAAAAGCAATCTATCAAAGCAACGGTTGTTGGGTTAGATATCGATGGTGGTGAGCTCGAGAAAGCCCCAAGAGGGTCGTACGACGAAACCATTACGACAGATATATCAAAATACAGAGGCAAGGGTGATGTAGATCTAATTATCAGTCAAACACTACTAGAGCACGTCGCTGACGTAGAGCAGGCTTTCGTTGCCATGAATAGTATCTTGAAGCCAGGAGGCAAGGTAGTACTGTATTTACCTAGCCGTAACGCTTGGTTTGCTCGGCTAAACATGGTCTTGCCAGAAGGCTTAAAGCGCCGGATCCTCTACTTTGTATACCCAGAGACGGAGGTGCTACAAGGCTTTCCGGCATACTATGACAAGTGCACTCCGCGGCAATTCCATGAACTAGCTCTGCAACATGGATTCAAGGTAGAGGAGATGCGCCTCTTTTACTTTAGTAATTATTTTATGTTCTTCTTCCCACTCTACTTTGTCTGGCGAATCTGGATAATTACATTTAAGGCATTATCACCTAAATCTGCCGCAGAAGCTTATTCTATGGTTTTGGTTAAGGAGTAATCTAGCTTTTAGATAGTACATCCAGGTAAACGGTCTGAGTTTCTTTGGCCATTTTTGCCCAGGAGTATTTATTGATTTGCTGCTTGCCCTTTTGCCGTAAGTTTCGTGCTAATTCTTTACTGCCTATAACTTGGCTGATCTTATCTGCCATATCTACAGTGTTCTTAGGGTCGAAGTATTCTACGCTGTTGCCGTATACTTCTGGTAAACAAGTAGCGTTACTGCAGACAACCGGAGTGTCATGAGCCATTGCCTCCAGACCTGGTAGACCAAAACCTTCGCTCAAAGACGGTAGCACGTAGGCTTCAGCTTTGTTATAGAGCCAGCGCATTTGACCCTCGCTAAGCCAGCCAGGAGTAATAATATCGTCTGCAATATCCAACTTGCTGTACCAGTCTATAAGCTCCCGAAAGTAAAACTCTTGCCTACCAGCTAGCACTAATTTAAGCTCAGGGTTATCCGGCTTTAGCTGCTGGAATGCCTGGACTAGTCTATTGATATTCTTATGAGGGAAGGGGCTGCCGACATGCATAATATAAGGCTTGCTAACGCCCTCGATAAGCTCTGGCCTATCGCTGCGGGCTGGCTCGCCTGCCTCGTAGGTACGAACTATCTTGCTTTCGGTAAAAGGGCTGTGCTCGGCAAGATCTGCAGCTACATAATCCGTCGGTACAATAATTGCGTTGCTTTTGCGGTGTGACCACCAGTACAAGAAGCGCATGAGGGGTATTCTAATTTTGTGATACAGCCAGCTTTTACTGCCGCGGCGTACAAAGCGGAACATTGTTAGATCATGCGTGGTTGTCGCTATTTTGCCAAAATAACTAAGTGGCTGCTGGGTCATCGTAAAGTGCACTAGATCAGGCTTGAGTCGGTAAAGCTGCCAAGATAAGCGGAGCTCGTTGATAGGGTTAAGGCTAAACTGTGGGACCGCAGACTCTGCGCGGCTAAAATGCTCGGCAGACGGTTCCCAGGGGCTTTCTGGACGCACAATAACGGTGTAGCGGGTGTTGTATGCGGGTAGCTTCTCTAGCTCCTGAATAAGGCGCAGAGCATACTTACCTGTATTGGTCTCGCGTATGCGAGCATCGATTACGACGTGTTTAGTACTGGTTGATTGATTACTCATTACCTATAATGATAGCAATATATGAATATAAAAAAATCGTCTATGCAGATCGCCAAGTGGTGTCTATATATTCTACTGGCTTATTTACCCTTCCATGTCTTTATTTCTTTGAGCCTAGGAACAAGTATTGGCTACCTAGATGTATTCAAAAACTGGTATAACCTTCTTGTGCCTATCGGGTTGCTGGCGGCTTTAGTTGGAGCTCCAGCAAAAGACCTAAAAGCGTTAACGAGAAAGCCGTTAATCCTACTAATACTGCTATACGGACTAGTCCATACGGTGTACCTAGCCTTGTTCTCTATTGACCAGGACGCAGAGCTGATTGGTTATGTGCATAATCTACGTTTCCTAGGCGTATTCTTGATCGCCTTGATGGTGCAGAAATATAACCCCAACGCAAAGCAGATTACCAGGAAGATTATACTGCTCACATCAATTGCCGTGGCTACTTTTGGTTTGGTGCAATACTTTGTGCTGCCAGACGATTTCCTGGAGATGTTTGGCTATTCGGCCGAGAACGGCACCTTCCCAGTCTTCTATATAGACGCCAAGGAGGGCTTCGAGAGAGTACACTCGACCATTAAGGACCCTAATTCACTTGGAGCCTTTCTGTTGCTACCTATCGCTTTGCAGGCAAAACGACTGTTGGCTAGTCGTAGTCGAAGGGATGCTATCATCACCTCGGCTATGGTCTTGTGTCTGCTGCTGACGTTCTCTAGAAGCTCGCTACTAGGATTGATATTTATGGCTGCGTCTTACGGAGCGTTACGATACGGTTCAACCCTAAAGAGCTTCTTGAGCTCGAGCCGTGGATTTTTAGCTTCGGGACTACTTGCAGTTGCTTTGATTGGTGGTGTACTGCTGGTTAATAGTAACGATATTGTTAGAAACCTGGTGCTACACGAAGATGATGTAACGACGTTAGAGAGCCCAACAGACCTTCGGCTAGAGCTCTACACTATGTTTACGACCAGCCTGTTTACTAATCCTGAAGGCAACGGCGTGGGCACGGCCGGACTTGCGAGTATTATTAACGATACGCAGGGCACAGTACTAACCGAGAATTACTTTCTGCAGATAGGCTACGAAGTAGGTTTGTTCGGCTTGATTCTATTCATAGCCATTCTAGGCTACATAGCTAGGCTGCTGCTGGCTGGCAAAGAATACGATAGTGCACTTTTTGCACTGGGTGGTGTATTGGTCGCATCTATGTTCTTACACACCCTTACAAATCCGGCGGTCAGCATCGTTTTGTTTATATATCTTGGATTAATCTATGGAGGAGCTCTTGAACCCCCGTCGAATCATTCCGGTAAAATTTGACTCGCTCTCGCCCTTTTTTGATAAGCGCTTCTTTCTTTTTGTGAGAAAGATTTAATGTAACTTCAATCTTTTTAGCTATATCTTCTGGACTATCTTTGTCGAAGTATGTAGCGGCGTCACCGGCAACCTCCCGAAAAACAGCTATGTCGCTTGCTAAAACAACTGTATCACAGGCCATAGCTTCAAGTAGCGGCATACCAAAGCCCTCATAATGTGACGGCTGAACATATATGCTTGCAGACTGATATAGCCTGACTAGCCTTTTTTGATCGATATATCCAAGTAGTTCAATCTGGAGGCCTTTCTTCTGAAGCTCTGTAGCCTTATCGTAGACATCTTGGCTCTTCCAGCCATCTCCACCACCCAAGACCAGCCTATATGCTGCTTGCAGGTCTTTAGGTAGCTGCGCATAGGCCTCAAGTAGGTTTAGATGGTTCTTGCGAGGCTCTATGGTTGCCTGGAAGTATATAAACCTATCATTAATAGTCTTTACTGGAGGTTTATATATGCTTGGGGGCGGGATAGGGGTGACGATTACTCTATCCTTATCTATACGATAGTGATCTTCTATTTCTTTTTTTGCAGCTTTTGAAACAGCGATAATCACATTTGCCCTACCTACACTTTTTGCTACAGATCTTTTTAGAAATGTGCTGTTGGTTGGCCATATATACTCTATAGCTTTTGGACGTGTTGAGGGAAGATTTTCCGCTGAATGTAGGTATCCTAGATCATGCACGACAACTGCAGATTTTGCACTGTCTATATGATGATAGAAGTTCGGGTATATTACCACATCGTATTTTCCTGATATCATTCGTCTATGAATAGGTAGACCGATGCTAGTTAACTTCAGGATAGTTTTATTGAGGAGCTTGTTATTCTGCAATCCTGCAGACATAGTCACCCCCACTCCTGACTCTTTCAACTGATCAACAAGCTGCTGTGTGTAGTAGGCTACACCCGTCTTTATACCCTGATCATCTTTTGGATAAAAAACTAACACCTTCTTTGATGCAAGCCAGGAGTTTTTAAGGAGTGGCTCGATCCGTCCATGGGCAAGGTTCTTGAAATCACCCAACCTAGATGTATGTACCCTGGCAGAATTACTAATACTCTTACGGAGGGGCGAGTCACTGAGCATTTTGTTGATAGCTTCTGCTATATTTTTTGGTGAATTATCATCAATGAGGTAGCCGTTGTCTAGGTGAGTGATCTGGTCGGCAATACCGCCTGTGTTTGTACCGATAACTGGCAGACCAAAGTACATCGCCTCTTTAATAACCTTGCCCCAACCTTCGAAAGTTGACGGTGCTACAAAGATATCGAAGCTTCTGTAGAATCTAGACACATTCTGCTGAGGGCCAAAGAACCTAACGGCGGCGTTGTTTGCAGCAATCTTTTTCATCAAAGACTCTTTATGTCCTCCACCAACGACCCACAATTCGTAGAGGCTTTCATCCACTCCTTCTAGAGATAATAGTAGATTATCAAGACCCTTGTGGGTGCCCTCAAGTCTACCAACAAAACCAATTACCAGCTTTCCTCTAGGTTTATCTAATCTTTTTGCGGTAAGGTTGTAGTCTGAAAAACAAATATCACTAGGGATAACGGATATTTTGTTCTTTATATTCAGGCCGTATAGCTTAGAAAGCTTTTTTTGGAGGTAGGTTTTGTCTTGATTATTTAGCGTGTAGATTGCCTGAGCACGCTCTATACCTCGCACAAGAATGCGTTGATTAACTTTAGCTAAAAGGGTGGAGCGCCTCTTTATCTGATGGCGTAGGTCTCCGGCATCTTTCCAGACTACAGGAGATTTATGGAGCCATTTCGTAAGACTCAATGAGACTTGATCTGACCTTGAGTGAGCATTTATGATGTCTGGTCTGTATATAGTTGCCACTAAAGGTAGGATTAAAAAAGATAAGACATTCTGTAGATGTCTGTGGCCAGGCAGAGGTATATATTGCCTGTCTTTATACTCCCGAGCACTCGGATAGTTGGTGACTAGCTTAACCTGGTGGCCGAGCTTTGACAGCTCTATCGCATGTTGGTCGGCAGATATTTCGGCACCTCCGATATTCTTAGGCTGCCAAGAGAATCTAGTGAGAAGTATCTTCATAGTTATAGTCTATAACGAGTGGGGGCATATAATCTTTACCCTTTAGCTTTAGCTTTCTGCCGTTTGATTCGTAGCCTTTAATCTCAAAGCTATCTACATTATCAACACGGTAGAGCATCTTACCGTCTGTTTCTCGTCTAATGCCTAAAGTAACACTATATTTGCCGGGCGCGAGCCTTAGCTGAGGGCACTTGATATCTATAGTGCTGGAACCATGTGGTTTCACAGCACTTAGTTCATAATCCATATCTGCATTAGTTAGGTTGATAAGATTTCTATTCTTACTGTCTACTATCATTGCCCCAACCCATAGAGAGTCTAAGGGGTCATCTGATTTGTTTACTATATTTATAGTAAATTGACCATGAGGAGGCTTCTTAACACCTTGGGTTATGTGTGATTTGAGGGATACCTCTATTTCTTTTTGGTTTATACTTTCCCTGAAGCCTTCGTTATTTTGCCTTGCTAGATCTTCGCCTTCTTCGTCTAGTACGTTGAGCTCTATGTACTTGTCGATCGCATCATCTAGCTTGCCGTCAAACACAAGGGATCCTTTCTCTAAGACTATTCCTCGTGTACATATTTTTTCTATCTGGCTGATGATGTGGCTTACGAATAGCACCGTTGTTCCGCTTTTGGCTATCTCTTTCATGCGCTTTAGGCTTTTCTGCTTGAACTTAACGTCACCAACTGCAAGAACCTCGTCAATTATCAGAATCTCTGGATCTAGATGTGCAGCTACAGAGAAAGCCAATCTAACCTTCATACCAGAAGAGTAGAATTTTATTGGTGTATCAAGGAATTTTTCTACTTCAGAGAAAGAAACTATATCGTCAAACTTATTGTCGATTTCTTTTTTTGACATTCCTAGTATTGAGCCGTTGAAGTAGATATTCTCCCTTCCAGTGAGCTCAGGATGAAATCCAGTACCAACCTCAAGCAAGCTTGCTGTTCTACCGCGAAGCTCGGCTCGGCCTCCAGAGGGTTGAGCTATACGTGACAGAAGCTTAAAAAGAGTTGACTTACCAGACCCGTTGCGACCCATAATACCGACAACCTCACCTTTTTTTACAGAAAAGCTAACGTCGTCGAGAGCAAAAAAAGTCTCTTTAGAGGTACCCCCAGCAGCACCTAGAATTTGCAGGGGCTTTCTAGCTGCCCGCACGATACTGTCTTTGATTGTTGGGTGAGTATCCTTTTCTAACTGATGACTTATCCTATAGCTTTTGCTAAGACCTTCAACTAATATTATGTCTTGCTTGCTCATTAGATAATATCCGCAATTTCACGCTCTTTAGCCTTGAAGTAAGCAAGTCCTATGATGAGAATAATCAAACTACTTGCCACAGATATAGCTAGCATAGACCACTGTACATCTCGTATATCAAGTAGGCTCGCTTGAATAGTATCTACGACACCCGTCATCGGATTTAAGAATAGTATCCACTGGATATTACTAGGGACTAGCTCGACCGGGTAGACAACAGGCGTTAAAAAAAGGAGAGCCTGAATGAAGAATGGTAAGGCCTGCCTAACATCACGGTATTTAACATTAAGCGATGCCGTAAAAATACCAATACCAAGAACCGCTATAAGGCTAAGTAGAAGCATAGGGATGAGTAGTACGACCCCAAGCAAGCCAGGACTGACACCGTAAAAGATGCTCAGACCAAAATATACAAGTATCGCAAAGAAAAAATCGATTATACCAGTTAAGGCTGTGGATACTGGTATCATAAGCCTTGGGAAATATATTTTCTGTATAACTCCTTGGTAAGAAACAAGGCTGTCGCCAACCTGATTGACAGTCTGGGAGAAGTACGACCAATACATAAGACCGGCATACGCAAATAAAGGGTAGGGTATATCGCTTGACCCGGATTCAACTGAAGCTACACGGTTGAAAGCAAGCGTAAAAACGACCATTAGTATGAAAGGACGAAAAACTGCCCAGCCTGCACCAATTAGCGTCTGCTTATATCTGATCTTGAAGTTACGCCATGTGAAAAAATAAAGTAGTTCTTTTCTCTGAATAAACTCTTTTAACTCAAAGGCAACGGTTTGTTTGGGACTGATTACTGTTTTTGAAGGGTCCATTTGTTATATTATAGCCTAAAGGATAAAGCACCAGAAAACATATGAAGCAACTTGGGTATAAATATTTGGTAGAAAGTCACACGGCTGATGTGCGTCTTGACCGACTCGGACAGGTCGAACTTCGCTTTTTCATAAAGAATATTGGCTCAAAAGGCTGGATTGATAGTAAGAAAAAGAAGCTTATATCTCAGGGTTCAGAGCCCATAAGCCTAAGACCGTTAGATGGTCGCAACCTCGAAGATATTGACATCACTTTTACGAAAGACGGCAGAACCGATACAGGTTTTTTTGATGTTATGGACTCTAGTGATAAACATAAAGCAAAACCAGGTCAAACTATTGAGTTAAGAGCCTGCCTAAGGGTAAAAAAGTTCGCTTTAAGTGGCAAGAGGATAGTTAACTTCAGTCTATACCTAGGACACACACAGATTAGCGGGTCTAGAATAGCAGTGAAGATAAGCATATCTTCGACGGAAAAAAGAATAAAAAAACCCTTCTTCATTGGCATACCGAGTAATGACACTTATTTGAATCCATTATGGAGCGGGTCCTCCAAGAGGCATACAGTTATTATCGCTAACTGGAGACGGACCGATAATGTCTTGTCTCTTATTGAAACAATAGGTGCTCAATCAGTGCCGTGTCGGCTCGTTATTTGGGACAATTCTGGCCAGCCCAACCAGCTAATTAAGGTGTCAAAAAATGCACAAGTACCAGTAAAAGTGCATACGTCTAGTAAAAACATAGGTGGTTTCGGCAGGTTTTATGCAGCTCGCCTACTCGATCTAGAAGACCATGGCCCAGTTACATTCATAGACGACGATCAAGAATTGAAAAAGACCTCAATTGCTCAGTTGATCGCCAACTACAGAAGTAATAGCATAGGCTCTTTTTGGTCATTTAAGTTCACAGATAAATATAACTACTGGCATAAAAAAAGAGTGGATAGGACTGAGCTTCCTGACTATTTAGGTACAGGCGGCATGACGGTTGATTCTAATATCTTTAAGGAACCTTTCCTGTACAAGTGCCCAAGGAGGTACTGGTTTGTCGAAGATCTATGGTTGTCCTATGTGGCTGTCTATAGGTTGGGCTGGGAGCCCTATTCTATTGATGCCGACATAAAGATGGAGGAAGACGGCAAGAACCAGACGGGCGGTCTTATTGACACTAAAACGTACTTTTATAGGTACCTACAGAAGAAAGGTGCATTTAGCGATGTTTAAAGGAACAGTCATATTCTTTCATATACCAAAGACAGCCGGAACGAGCTTTACGAAGCTTCTTGCGCAGGTGTATGGATTGGAAAATATATACTCAATAAGCGGGCAGCGTCACGAAGAAGATATCGCTAGGTTCAAGAGCTTCGGGAAAGAAAAGCGAGACAGTTATAGGGTTGTAACAGGCCATAGAAGCGATAAGTTGTTAGATGATGTGAAGGAGCCTGCGTTCTACATTGCCTTTCTGAGAGAGCCGATAGATCTTGCCCTCTCAAGCTACCATTACATCCAGCAAACAGAACACAACAGGCATCATGAAGAGGTATCCAAGTTGAGGTCGTTCTCTGATTTTTTGAAGTGGCAGTCCTGTCATGGCTTTGACAGTATGCAGACAAGATATCTGGCAGGTGTCGACCCTAGGACTAAACCTGCAAAGAAAAACCTTACGCAACTAAAAGGTTTGAGGGCTGAACAGGTGTCAGCGGCAGCCCGAACCATGGCGAGAGAGATAGAAAACATATACCTACTAGAAAATATGGATGAAGCTCTTCTAGATATAGCTAAAAAACTAGGTTGGAGCACCATCCCAGATATTGGCATGTCAAATAGGTCTGTGCGACCACCCACATCAAGCCTGAGTGCTGCAGAGGTATCTCTTGCACAAGACATCCACGATTTAGACATACGGCTTTACGAAGAGTTCAAGAGCGATTAGACTACCTGTATGATCATCCTGTACAAAAAAGATTAGCGATATGGCAGGTTTTATTCGCAGTATGCGCAGTTTATTTAAATTCAAAAAAAAAGAAACCAAGATTTTTTGTATCGGCCTTCCAAAAACAGGGACAACCAGTCTGACACAAGCTTTAGATATTCTAGGTTATTCCGCACTACACTACCCTGATAATCCAATCGAGCAGGCAAGAAACTATGACGCTATGTCGGATAGTCCGGTAGCTTTGCATTATAAAGAGCTGGATATAAATTACCCTGGTGCAAGGTTTATATTGACTCTTCGAGACGAGAGTTCTTGGCTTCGATCCCTAAAAGAGCATCAATCAAAGCTACCAACACCAAAAGAGGGCACTCGAGCGTATGAACTCAGATTAAAGACACTTGGTAGCCCACAGTATAATAAGGCTAAACACACAAAAGCATACAAGGATCATCTCTTGGATGTGAGCAATTACTTCTCTGGCCGAGAAAAGGACCTGTTAATAGTAGACTTCATTAGTGGCAGTGATGGCTGGACTGAGTTATGCCGTTTTCTTGGCAAAGACATTCCATCCCAAGCATTCCCTAAGGCTAATGTAAAGTCTAGCGCTTCCTTGAGGGAGAAGGCTGAGGCTGACTTAAAAAAACAGAAATTATAATTTTTTGTATACGTAGAAATTAGCGTGACTTGTATTGTCGGGGTTCTCCTGGTCAAAACCAAACGGGTTTTCTTCACTCGTCATAAGCTCCCAGCCCTTAATTGATGTACCGACAAAGTCTGTAAACTTTCTGTGGCGTACATGCTTAGCCTCGCTGCGCTCATTATAGTTACTCGAGTAGATAACCACATACTTCTCAGACAACTTAAACAAGTTGTATATATGGGCCTCAAACACTTCGTCTTCTATGAGGTGATAGATAACATCTAGCGATAATGTTGCGTCAACCTTGCGAGCAGACTTGAGGTTTTGAAGAGGGTCTATTTTTACAAACTCCTTACTCCTATCATCCTTAAATGTCTGACGACATGCAGAAATAGATGACTGAGTAACATCGTAGCCAGTATATTTTGGGTAGTCCGACAAGGACAGCTGGTTACCATCACCAACTCCTAGTTCGGCCAAGCTTTTAATGTCAAGCTCTTTGACGAGTGAGTTGAGGAAAGTAGCTTTATAGTCTGCGAGTCTGCCGTAAGATCCGGCGCCTGAATTTCTGCCTGATTTATATCGCTCCTCCCAATACTGAGTACTTCCTTTGAACTGCGAGCTTAAAACCTCTGCCGGTTTATTATTCGGCACTAGTTAATACCTATTCCGCTATAGACTATGTTGGCGGAGCGCATATCTTCTTTGAGGTCCCTTACGCTGTTACGTCCGTCTATAAATACCTTAACACCATTCTTGCTGAGTTTCTTTGGAGGGATGGATATGAACTCATCATGAGCAGTGGCCAGGATGACAGCCTGGGCCCCATCAAGGGCTTCATTAAGGCTACTGGAGCTGGAATTATGAAGTATGTATGGATCGTAAGTGACTACATTTGCACCTAACTTATGCAGTAGCTCTTGAACCTCGTATGAAGGACTTTCGCGGTCGTCATCTACATTTGCTTTGTACGATAGGCCGAGTAAGGCAATCTTTGTTCCTTTTACCGGAAGCTCAGCTTGGTTGAGTCCAGCTTGGAGTCTCTCGACAGTGTACTCGGGCATACCTGAGTTTATTCGGCGCGCTAAGCGCAGGAAGTCGTGCTCGAACCCATAGCTACGAGCATATTCAATCAAGTAATAAGGGTCAACAGGTATGCAGTGCCCTCCAACTCCCACACCAGGTCTATGCGGCATGAAGGCGAAGGGTTTTGTGGCTGCACCGTCAATGACGTTCTCTATATTGATGTCCATTCTTTGAAAAGACATTGCGAGTTCGTTCACGAAAGCAATATTCACATCTCTGAATGAGTTTTCAACAACCTTGACCGCTTCAGCCTCTTTGATATTTGCCATTGGTTTTATCTCAGCCTCAAGGATGTTCTTGTAAAAAGAGACAGCCCTGCTTAACCCCTCGTTTGAGTTAGAACCGACAACTCTATTTATGTTCCGTACGCTCCACTTTAAATCACCAGGATTGATTCGCTCGGGGCAGTGTGCGATATGGTAGTCTTTTTCGGCCTCAAGCCCTAGGCCAGACAGCTTCGGTATAATCAGCTCGTCACACACTCCAGGATTGATCGTCGACTCTATAATGAGTAGGGCATCTTTTTTCATATGCGCAGCCACTTCTTCAACGGCCCCCAGTAGCGGACTAAGATCAGGCTCGATACCATTTTTTACTGGGGTGGGTACACAAACAAGAACGACATCGCAGTCGTTTATCTCACCCGGGTTGGTGGAGGCGTGGATGGAGTTTCTGGAAAAAGCCTCATCGAGGTGCTCATCTTTTATGGGTGACACGCCCTTGTTGATCAGCTCAACTTTTGTTTTTTCTCGATCGACTCCAATGACTTCGTAACCCTTCTCGGCTGCTAGTAGCGCAAGGGGTAGGCCAACGTATCCAAGTCCAATGATTGCGATTTTTTCTGGTTGTTTCATGGGCTCACTTTCTTTACAGTTAATTATAAGGTTGCAGTCTCTTAAATAAAAGTATTTTTGGTATCTAGGTTTTCCCAGGGCTTACCGTCAGCACTCGCCAGAAAAGCATCATCTTCGCGCTCATAGGTATGGTTGTCATGTCTGACGCGAATAAAGTTGTATCTATGCGTAGAGTAGAGTCTCCCGCCCCTCATCGCTAGTCGGCGATGCAGTTCCGAGTCTATTGCACGCTTTACTCTGCCAAACCTGACCTTCTGCAACATCTCTTTTGAGGCAAGAATGGTGGCGCCTGGCAGTTGGTGCACGTATTTCTCTTCTCTTTGAGTGGCGAAGCTTATCATCCTATTGCTGTTTTGTAGATACACAAAATTACCCCACTTACCAACGATGTCTGCACCAGAGTACGAGTAGGCGAGATAAAGGTCCTCAAGATGCTCTGGTCCATACCAGTCGTCATCATCCATTTTGGTAACGAGCTCCCCGACAGCCTTGTCCACGGCTATGTTTAGATTGTCGCCGAATAGACTTGTTTTTGGTCTTTGTATCACCTCGATAGGAAAGTCGCAGGAGCTCAAAACTTTCTTAACTTTTTTTATATTAAAACCTGAACCGTGGAGGATCAGTAAGAGTTCTATATTAGGATAGGTCTGTGATTTTATATTGGCTATTGCATGTTCAAGGTAGTCTGGTCTGGACGTGGAGTGTATTATGCTAATTTTTTCTCTGGGTCTTCGAGGTATTTTGAGGAAGTCGATTAGCTGCTCGAACCTCGCCAGGTGACTGTGGTCCTGCATTACTTTCCGCCTCCAGAAGATAGACTCTCTTTCCCTGGCAAAAGGTTTACGAAGTGGGTCAATTTTTTGAGGCCATCCGTCTTTTTCAGTATATACAAAACCTTTGCCCAGAACTTTCTTTAGTGAAGGACTACCGGAGGTTAGCAGGGGGGATCCCAGAGCCAATGTCCTTAAGCAATCAATAATATAGTCGTCTTCCGAGCTGTATTTTGCGGAGTCAACGACAGTTGCTGAGGAGCTGAGTACGTTTTCTCTACTGTCGCCTACTCGACCATCAGGCACAAAAATATCATTAGACGGATGAATAGACCAGTCTACTGGATTCCACTCTTCTATATCGATACTAGGCGCTAGCTGGATATTTCTCTTGCTGCTGGGGATCGAGACTTTTTCTACTGTTTGCGCGAAAATATGTGTTGCTTGCTTGAATAAATGGTTGTTGATGTCCTGGGGCTCGTGTACCCAAAAAATTATTGGCAGCCCAGCCACCTTAAATTTCTTGATAGCAGCGCTGGCGAGCGCTTTATCATAGTTTTTCTGCCTAGGGTTTATAACTAAGGCTTCAGTGCCAACTTCTAACAAATACTCCCAGGGGGCTGATTCGATAGAGTAAGCGTGACAGACGCTGCTTAACCACTCGACTTCACCTATAACGGCTACTTTAATATGTGGATAGCGCATTATGGTGCTGTATTTTTCGAAGCCAGGAGGGCCGCTCGAGCTTTCCTCGCCACTCAAAAAATCTTCCGCGCTGGGCATCCTTGCTGGCAGCGTAGGTACTTCAGATTTCTTAAGTAGGCTCTTAAGCTCTCCGGCGCGAGTAAATAGCCGCAGAGGGTTGCGAGCAGCTTGAGCCGCGAACAGGGTTACTCTATAAGATCTACTTAGTTCGGTCTCTCTTAACCGGCGCCTATAGTCTAGAGCTTCCGCGTTTTTTTGAGCTAGTTTTTTGGCGAGGTCTTCTTTGCTGGGTTTCATAATGTGCTTTTTATAGTCATATTGTTACACACTAGAGGTGTATTGGTCCATACTAGAGCAAGAGACTACTCACTAATAACAATATCTATAAATGACACCGGTTGGTTAAAGGCTCGTGTATCCCTAAATAGACTTGGCTGAAGGCGTGTCCTATACCGACCGGGCTCTATGTCTATCGGCACCTCAAAATTAACAGTATAAGC
>CAZHOS010000009.1:0-13387 GCA_964534605.1 uncultured Candidatus Saccharibacteria bacterium | reverse complement strand
TCCTATACCGACCGGGCTCTATGTCTATCGGCACCTCAAAATTAACAGTATAAGCAGCAATCTGACCAGGCTCTACTTTGTGTTGGTCTGCGGCTAGAGTGACTCCGTCGCTCTCGTATACCGCGGTGAAGTTGCGTCCAGGCACATTACCGCCTGGGCCCCATTCTGCAGTGGCAAAAAGGCTGCTATTGCCAAGAGGCCTATTTGTGTACAGTAAGGTTTTTATTGTGCCGTTGGCTAATGATCCCGTCTGGTCATACCAGTTTGTATTGCCTGTGTTTTGATACCAGAGCTGCGCATCTATAGCGGCACCAGGCAACACTGTTTGATGTCTGCGACGGAAGTAGTCGCTGGATGTCGTAACTCTATCTTCGACAGTTAAATTAATAGTTGATACGTCTGCAGAGAATGCATTGGGATCTCTGAACAAACTAACCTGAAACGACATAGAGTATTCTCCAGGTTCGGTGTTTGCTGGCACCTCAAAATTAACAGTATAAGCAGCAATCTGACCAGGCTCTACTTTGTGTTGGTCTGCGGCTAGAGTGACTCCGTCGCTCTCGTATACCGCGGTGAAGTTGCGTCCAGGCACATTACCGCTCGATCCCCATTCTGATGCTGCAAATTGACTTGTATTACCTAAAGGACTAGCGGTATAGAGCATAACCTTGTTTGTACCAGCAGGGGCATTTACTACGCCTGTCTGGTCGTACCAGTCAGTTGTGCCGTTGTTTCTGTATCTGATGTCTACTAACTCATTACGGGATTGACTGCTTTCTAGGAAGCTGAAAGAACTATCCGAGACCAAAACTTCGTCTGAACCGTATGTTGCTGCTTGGGTAGGGCCGAACCAGTCGTTAAATAAGCGCCAGAAGTTGCGGTTGCCGTAGGCGCTGCAGCTATCGCCCGTACCGTAGAGGTTGTCTAGTGCTGCTTGATTGGGGGTGTACGGCGTATATAGGTAGAGGGCGACGGTGGCAGCGTTTTCGATCTCGACGGTGCGGCGTCCACAGTCGTGATTGGGGTGGTAGAGGATCTGGTTGGTTCCAATCTGATACCAGTAGAGCTCTAGATTATCTAGATAGAAGCGGAAGAGGTTGGCTGCGCCGTCAACCTGCTTAAAGAAATCTGCTTGGGTAGAGTCACACGGGGCTGTATCCGGACACAAAAAACCGGTTGCACGTGAGTATTGGATGGTCCACGGCCAGTTGTCGGTTATGAGGCTCTGCTCTTTTTCTAATAGTACGATCAGTGTCTGTGGGTTGATATTGTGGTCTTGACCAGCTTGCCAGATGATTTCAGCCGCAGACTTACCGCCTTCGATCGAGGCCGGGAAGTCGTCTGAAGTGTCATTGGGTGTGCCGTTATCGTCAAAAAGGCCGTAGTTGCTTTCGCCGGTATCGGGGTTCTGCTCGAACTCGAAGAGACATGTCCACGGGGGATTGAAGTTGTCGTTATAGGTTGCCCTAAACCGATCACACTCTCCGCCCCGTACCCTTGACTCAAGGAAGGCCTGGATTTCTTCGACCGTCATGGTTGTGTTGTCGGTAAATAGGTCGTCCTCGATGATGCGGCCATGGGGGAAGTCAGCGCCGTCGAGTGATTGAGCTCCTGCGACCGAATTGGTCGTGGTTGCAGCAATAGTGCTAAAGCTAACTAGGGCAAATATCAGCGTTAAGGCTAGTTTAATTCTTGGTTTTATTTTCATCTATCTTTCTCCTGCAGTAAGTATTTGTGTTTGGACTGGTGATATTTGCTCGCTAGAGCCAGCAGTCATTTCGATTGTCCAGTCTTCGTCGCTTGGTAGCTCGCTGATATCCAGATTAACGGTACAGCCAACATTGCCATTTGCGCTAATTGTGTCTGCCGAAGCAGACGGCCCATCGTCATCCGTGAACACCGACACAGTACAGACACCGTCGCTGAGGCCGGTTATGAGGCCAGACACGGTTAAGGTGGCGCCCTCAAGACTAGTGCGGGTGATCAGCACATCTATGTTGTCGTCAACCTCACCGATTAGCTGCGAGCTAGATGCCGAGTCCGGCTTTAACTCTTCCTCACTAGCTAGCGACGGGTCATTGTTCTGGCCCAGCGGAAGGCTCTGCTCGCTTGCAGGGCTATCGGTTGACTGCACGGCTTCTTGACGGTCAATATCCATGCTGACGGGTTCTTTGTCTCCCACGCGCACAAATAGGATTACCCCGAAAAGAAGAAGCAGGGCTATTCCTAGACTAGTAGCTGTGCGAGCATTTAGCATAAGCTTATTTTACACCAATTGGTTTTTGTGTCCGAATAAAAATCGCCGTTTAATTAACAACCTAAGTCTTGCTGAGAATACGCCGAAATTCTTCCCAAAAAGCCTTATCTGAGAATTTTTGGGCTGATTTGGATATCTGAGCGGGTGTGTAGCTTACCTGTTTGTTTAGCTTAGCAGCGAAAGCCTCTGCATTCTGGGTACTTACAAGCAAACCGTTCTTGCCGTCCTGGACGTAATCTAGCGCCCCACCTGCGCCGTAGGCGATAACTGGACAGCCGGCGGATAGGGCTTCGACCGGCATGATGCCAAAATCTTCTTCGGCGGCGTGAATGAATCCCCTGGCCTCGCTAAAGGCCTGTTCGATCTGAGAATTGCTAGGGCTGTCTATAAATTCTACGCTGGGTCCAGCTAGTTGTTTGAGCCGCTGGTTCTCTGGGCCATGCCCAAGCACCTTCAGAGGGATATTAAGTTTGCTGCAGGCTGCAACAGCAATATCGTGCCGCTTGTAGGGGACCTGTCGTCCACCAGTAACGTAATAGTCTTTACGTACTTTGGCAGCCTTAAATCTACCTGTATCGACAGGAGGGAAGACGACTTCTGATTTGCGGTTGTAGCTTTTCTTAATCTCTTTCTGAATATTGGTAGAGTTGGCGATAATAACGTCAGGACGCCGCATGGCTCGGTAGTCCCATCGCCTTAGAGGCTTTACCAGTAGGCGCAAGCCAAGGCGTGCGAGGGGGTTGAACAGGCCAAACCCCGGACTCTCTATGTATGCGTCATATTTTCGCCAGTAGAAGTGGGTCGGAGAGTGGCAGTAACATATATGTTTGGCGCTGGGTGCTAACCGTCTGACGTAGCTTGCCTCGCCGTTACCTTTGCTGCTAATGATCAGATCATACTCGCGCAGATCTAGCCTGCTAAACCACAGGGCTCGTAGAGGGGCGAGGTACTTGCGAAGCGGGCGGAGGGGCCAGCGGTCGAGATAGCCGGTAATTACTTTTCCATCCAAGCGGCTCTTCCACTCCTTGGTTGCTGTGGATGTGTAGATAGGGGCCTCGGGATATAGCTTGTGTAGTTGTTCGACAACTAGCTCGGCGCCACCGCCAACTAGCCAATCATGCGTGATGGCTACCTTCATTTATTTGCGGGCGCCTTTGCCGTTGACTACGATGCGTAGTGTTTTGAGCAGAATTATCAGGTCGCCACCAAATGTCCAGTTGCGTACGTAGTACACATCCAGGCGTCGACGCTTTTCGAAGCTTATATCACCCCGTCCAGACACTTGTGCTAAGCCAGTAATACCGCTTTTGACACTAAGTATTAGGTGCTTCTGGGGATATACGTCGATCTCCTCTGGCACCAAGGCCCTTGGTCCAACCAGGCTGATGTCGCCCCTTAGGACGTTAAATAGTTGAGGTAGCTCGTCTAGACTTGTCTTGCGTAGCAGTGCGCCCATACGAGATATGCGTGGGTCGTTATCTAGTTGGTCGCCATTTTTGCGGTATTGTTTAGCAAGTTCTGGCTTGCCGATTTTGGCAAATGCTTGCTCTGGACTGAGGCCGTGGAAGGCGGAGTTGTGGCTCCGTATCTTATAGACGCCGACTTCTCGTCCATGTCGGCTGAGTCTTTTTTGGCGGAATAGTACGGGGCTTTTAGGATCAGATATTTTGATGATAAGGAAGAGAATAATTAGTAGAGGCACCAGCAAAAGCAGTAGCATAAACGATACCACGACATCGAATATCCGCTTGACGACGCTTCCCCAGCCAAGAAGTGGAGTTGGGTCAACCTTTACCACGGGGATGAGGCCGCTGAAGAGCTCGACTTCCATACTGCCTGTTAGCAGGTCAGAGTTAGACGGCGTAAATCGGTAGTTTAGATGGTTGGTTTGTGCGTATGACAGCAGCTGATCATTTACAGCTCTGTCTTCGAAAAGCTCCGTTTGGATGATCTCGTCAACGGAGCTAGAATCCAGTGATTCGAGCATAGAGGGGACGCTGGAGTACGTCTTGACGCCGTGCTTCTTAAGGCTGCGCTTGTCGCCGACGAGCGAAACGACCCGGTAGCCAGAAGAGTTGTTGAGATCTCTTAGTAAACTATCGGTTAACTTACCTGTACCCACGACGACAGCTCTGCGTAGCCCGTAGCCTTTCTTGAACATTTGGCGGCGTAGTGTGCGAGCTATAGTTCTAAAGAAGACCAGCAGTGCAAAGCCAAACACAAATCCGTATACGGGTACCAAGCGGGACGGAAATACCGGCTCGTTAACAACAAAGTCGTATCCGATAACAAATAAGAGCCCGACAAATGACCCTACAAACAATAGACCAATTTCTTTAAATCGTTTGCGAGCAAGCTCGTTGTTGTAGAGTCCGAGCAGCGCAAATATCAGTAGCCAAAAGGGCAGCAGATATAAGAATATCTCTAGGAATGTGCGGGCCGGTATAAAGTCCACAACTGGGCGATCATCAATTTTGACACGCAGTATGTAGCCAATCACGAAGGCCGCTACAAGGGCCAAGAAGTCTCCAATTATCAAGAATACAGAGAAGATTGTTCCTGAGTAGCGTTTATTGTCTAGCTTCATCTAGTGGCTATTATAGCCTAAAGAGACTTTTTACAGGGGGCGGCTTTTGATACTATGAAGCTAATGGCTAAGAAGAAGCAAAAACCAACTGCCAAGAGCGAATCTAAAAAGAAAGAGTTTCTGGAGTATAACCTGGCGGGTATGGCGTTCTTTGTCACCTCCTACGTTACGCTGGTCGGACTCGATTATCTAGGTTTGCCACTCTGGATATCCTCAACTGTGTCCTACCTACTAGGGCTAAGTGTTAATTTCGTACTCGAGCGTTATTGGGTGTTTGACTCTAGCAAGGATAATTCAGCATTTGCTGTAGCGACCGAGCGTTATATCGCTCTGTCTGCGGTCAACTTAATATTGAACTACGTGGTGCTTAAGGTGCTCGAGACACTGGGCGTACCGATCGCCATCGCGCCGTTCTTGGCGGCAGGTATCTTTACGCCTTGGAACTGGTTCTGGTACAAATACTATGTCTTTGCCAAGACAAAGAAAAAGAGATGAGCAGCAAGTCGATACGCCCAACCAAAAAGCAACAGGCCGTATTAGACTTTATCGTAGATTTTATAGCCAAACACGGCTACAGCCCCAGCTACCGCGAGATAAGTGCTGGCTGCAGCCTTAATTCCGTAGCTACTACCGCCAAACATGTAAATAACCTTATCGCTAGGGGTCATCTGCAAAAGCGCCCAGGATCCGCCCGTTCACTAGAGATAACGGCAGGAGGCGGGGTTGGTGCAGTATCCCAGGATCAGCCCTGTAAATGGCTATGCAGTAAATTAGATGCTCTACTAGAATCTGGTAAAAACGACGATGCATATGTACTGGTGGGGGCACTTAAGGTTATGCGCTGTCACAGCGAATTCAAAGAATATGTCCAAAAACTAAAATAACTATTGACACTTTAGAGGAATAGTTATATCATAGTGTTAACAAATTGGTTGTAATGCGATGAAGATCAGTCCCTATATGGTCGCTTGGATTGATCGGAGCTAGTAGCGAAACCGGACAACGATCCTCGTAAGAAAGGTTCTGTCCTAAAAGACTACGAACCTTTTTTGTTACATTCACAGCAGAGCAATCTGTATGTTGCGTGGACTGGCCCTTTCTGGTCATAAGTCTTGTCCACGCAGCGGAGTCTGGGTATGTCAGAATTTATGATTAGGTGCCGACACTTTTATAGTGTGTGACCAGCGGTTACCTGCTATCTAAGTTTCTGACTACCCACCGCTGTGTGCGAGCTGATAAAAGCAGCATTTAACAGTAGATTTAAGCTATTTCTGCTATCTGGTAGTAGATGAAGCTTAGGTTTAATGATGATTTCATGATCGGGAGGCACGGAAGTACCGAGTCCCCACCCCCCAGAAAGGGGTAGATCATGAGTAATACAATGAAGCTATTTTTGGGCCTCTCTTTCGTCTTGGTGCTCTTATCCGGAGCGGCTCTGGGAAGCATGTTTCTGCCAGAGGCAGAGGCGATGACCCCAGAGATTAAGAGCGAGTCTTCAGAGATAGTCGAGCCAGCATTGATTGACGACATCCAGGAGTCTGCCACCTCTTCTTCCGAGGAGGGGACAGACTCTCTGTTCGTCCGCGAGCTTGATGTAATGGTTGAGGCTCTCGCTGGTAATTCGCTTAAAGAGAACTGCACTACCGTTAACTCGGTGGCAGTCGACGAAGACGGCTACAAGATCCCAGCTCTACCAGGATCTGGCTTCGAACACACCAGTTACGAAATCTGCACTAGTTTTCAAGAACTAGAGCTAGAGGCCATAGAGGGTCCTAACAACAGGACATACCGGATTAAGGTACCTCTTGTTAGCCGTGGTGAACGTTTGCAGCCTGGGTTCGAGCACGATTTTGTCGATCTTGCACTTGCGTGCGATGCCCTTAACAGCCTGACTCTTGCACGCACGAGTCAGTGGGTTAACTTCCTGGCCGAGCACGAACCAGATGCAAATTTGGTCGTGGAGCTTGGGGTTGTCTGTGGACAGGTCTTCGAGCAATCTCATGTCCAGGTAAAGGCAGGTGCAAAATGAATCCTGCAGCTGTAGCGAAGATTGCGGGGCCTATCAAGACGCTAGTCGGACTAGTTTTTTCGCTACTGGCCATCTTGCTACTGTCTTGGTTTCTGCTCGGAAGAGTGGGTCAGGCCGTGACGGACGCAGTCGATAACGGCGTCGAAGAAGCAGTCGAGGTTACTCAGAGCGCCGTTGGCGCACTAGCGTTCGAGGCTGCTGATTCTGTACTAGCAAACGCTGGTATTAGCGAGCGGCGCGTCATGCCTATTCGTATCTCTGATATTTCCGGCGAGGCGCTGGAGTCTAGTGGTACTTTGGGCGTTGCTAATCGTCACTACACTGCTGATGTGCAGGTCAAGATCACGACAAGTGGTCTCGGTAGACTTAATGACGAGCTCCTCTGTTTCGAGGGCGTGCCCTTTACGGTTTTTGCCGTTCAGGGTGTTGACGGAATGACGAGCGCATTTGATGCATCTACCAACACAACGACCGTCCATTTACCTCCTCCGGAGCTTTTGGATCAACAGGGAGCTTTTGTGAGTGGTAGCTACAGTGACTGTCACGAGTCCGGATTCTTTAACAAAGCAGCTCAGCTGCTTCCGGGAGTTTCGGACACGAGCGCAGATGTGCTAAGAGATCAGATGCACGTAGCTTTTCAGAAGGTTGCCAGCAGGGATGACGAGCTGTTAGTAGCAGCTAGTTGTGCCGGCGCAGACCTGATTGCGCAGATCCTTGACGATGCCTATTCCCAACAGGGTTTAAGTATTCGTCTAAGGGTCGTTATAGACGGAGTCGATCTGCAGCAGTGCGATAGCATTGGTGGTGATGTTCGAATGTTTAACGAAGAAGAGCTCGCCGATCTGAACGCTAGTGTGGCCGGGCAGTTGACGGACGACGTGTCCGTCTTACCCCCGCGCCATGAGTCGCTTGATCTAAACACCGAGGGCTAAAGATATGGGACTTTGAGCTGATTGTTCGAAAGGATGATCAGCAGTGGAGGTTCCGTGCCTTCATTTCCCGATTATGAAATCATCAAAATATCTATACAGAGGCACAGATCATGGCTCAACTGATAGGAGAACACATGGAAGAAGACACAGGTTCAAAATCTGGAGTAATCATTTTTGTACTGACGGTTGGCTTTTTGGCTATACAAGCAATTGGTTGGCTGAAGGTTCATTCGCTTTACGAATGGCTGTTCGATCCTCAGCAGCCGGAACGCTGGGAGGCTGTACAAAGCTTTCTGCTTATGCTCGGTATTGGTGCCGTACTTTTCTTCTCAGTGGCTGGCCTGCTTTATGTTTGGATTTACCGAACCAGAAGGAATAAGCAGGTATCGAGTCGACGAGCAGAAAGGCAGACTCAAGTCGCCAGAAGCATGACAGAAAGTAAGCAGCCTCCAACAAGAGGATCTCGCAGAACTCGTAGAGGCCATAAAAGCAGTTGGCCCTCTACCGTTGAAGAAACTCAAAACAGTGAGTTGAGCTAGCGCTTAAGTGCTGGTTCAGAGAGTAATCCCCCCGCACCATGATCTGTGCCCACTCTCTGTATGGATATTTGCAAGCCTGCGCTATACTTGCCATCAGTTAGATGAAAAAAGAAATTATTAAAATCTGGAAGAAGCTACACCAAGATCAGCTACTAGGCTTTTACGCCTCTATGGGCCTGAGGACTACAGCAGTCACCATGGTCGGGGTCTTCGTACCTTTCTATCTGTACGAGCTGGGTTTTGGCTTGCAGTCTATCCTGGGATATTACCTTGCCTTTGCAGGATTTCGAGTATTCTTTAACCTCATAACAACGTACCCGATTGCCCGTTTTGGGCCAAAGCATATGATGGCTGCCAGTACCGCCACTGGGATCGTGCACCTTGCTCTACTCTTTAGTCTAGAGACCCATGAATGGCCGCTTACCTTGTTGGCGGCTGTGTATTCTTTGACGAATGCACTTTTCTTTACTTCCTACCATGTTATTTTTTCTAAAATAAAAGTTAGTAGAGAGGCGGGCAAAGAGCTAAGCCTGATGTTGATACTGCGCAGATTGGGCTCTATGATTGGCCCTTTAATGGGCGGCTTGCTAGCAAATTCATATGGCCTGCAAATTAGCCTTGTAGTTGCGTCTATACTAATGTTTCTGTCGCTTGCACCGCTGTTTTTTACTAAAGAGCCTGTTCGTGTCCACCAGCACATTAAGTTTAACGGCTTGGGCAGAAAGTTACTGCCACTATGGCGCGATTGGACGGCAATATCGTTTATAAGCTTATCAGGCTTAGTAAGCGCTATGCTTTGGACGCTGTATATATCCCTCACTATCTTTGTTGATAATACCTATGCGGTTATTGGCCTGCTCAGTACCTTTGCCGTACTATTGTCTATGCTAAGCGCTGGGCTAGTGGGTAGATTGACAGACGCCCACGGAGCTAGACAGTTAATGCGGATGGGTCTGGCTGTCGAGGCACTTACTGGTATTGCCAGGCTGTTTATTGGTTCGCCAACACCTGCTGTTGTCCACAATATCGTCCGAGCACAGGTCGAAGCAACCAAGTCTGTTCCAGCCACCAAAGGGTATTACGCTCAGACTGATGACTTTCCTGGACAGAGAATAGTCTACATAGCTGTTACCGAAAGCATTTTAATATTTGTTAGAGGCGTGTTCTTTCTTAGTCTTATAGTGCTAATGGAGTTTTTTGATCCCTTAAACATACTTCTTTATGGCTCAGTGACAGCCAGCCTCTTGGGCTTAATTGGGTTGATCGAAAAGTACAAAGCGCTTGACTAAGATGCCCAGCTACAGAAAGTCCGGTAATATAAGGTCAACATGCTTACTGCAGCACTAATATTTCTAGCTTCTATCGTAACGGTTGTTTTATCTGCTGGCTGGTTTTTACATGCTTCGGAGCAGATAGGGGTACGGTTCAAGCTGCCAAGTTTTGTACTGGGGGTTTTGCTGGTTGGCTTTGGCACTAGCTTGCCAGAACTAGCGACCAGTCTCGCTGCAATATCCGAGGGCAATGACAATATTGTGATCGCCAATATCATTGGCTCCAACATGGCCAACATACTGATTATCCTAGGTATTTCGACGTTTGCCTTGGGTACAATTCGTTTCGAAAAAGATTTGATAGATCTTGATCTGCCACTCCTCTTTGGGGTTACAGCGCTCTTTGCAGTATCTATGTATGACGGTAACCTTAGCGGTGTTGACGGGCTGTTGTTGATAATTGGATTTGCTGGCTATGTTCTCTATACGCTCTTTTATAAAGAAGACCCTGCTTATCACAGGGGGCTGCTGGGTCTTATATCTTCGCTAGCGCGACAGGGTAAAGTAGGACGTAAGCCTCAGGCAGGCGCTGGTGGCTCCAATCCAATTTATTTGGGTAAATCTTTTGGCGTCTTGGTCTTGTCGATCGTACTGCTGGGGGTGGCTAGTAAATTTACTGTGGATTCGCTGCTGAATATTGTTCAAGAGCTGAACATCCAAGTAGAGGCCCTGAGTTTTGTCGGTCTAGCTATCGGGACAAGCCTACCCGAGCTGACGGTCTCGTATAAGTCTCTGAAGAAGGGCAAGGGAGACATAGTTATCGGTAATATAATCGGCTCGAGCATATTTAATATACTTCTTGTCGGCGGCGTTGCTTCGTTGCTGCAGTCGCAATTTATTGCTTCTGGCCTTGTTTTTTGGTCTGTTGCAGGGTTGATGATTGCTACACTCATGCTTGTTGTTGGGGGCATTACTAGGCGTATTCATGTCTGGGAAGGTCTGCTGTATATACTTGTCTACGTAGCTATTGCTCTAAAGCTTTTTTAAGTTCTCTCTAGAACTGGGCTAAATTATAATTTACTTACATACCTGCTGTAGGGTATAATTCTTATGCATTCGTGAAATAGATTCTCATCTTTTCGAGAGGGTTAAAAATTAAACTATCAAAAATATTCAGTCTCGCAGCTGTAGCCCTACTTGCCCCTGTAGGTTTTTTTGTCGTATCTATCTTAAGTTCTAATTCGGTGCCTGTTTCTGGTAGCTTGCGAGCAAGCACAGGCGAAGCTCTGCCTGATGGCTACTATGACATGAGGCTTGTTGGGTTCAGCGCAGCCGATGGTGAGCTCCTTATTGAACAAGATTACGAAGATGTCGAAGTTTTTGGCGGTGGCTACAACATCCTACTTCCCATAGAAAGATATGCCGATTACGAGGATGTGTACTTCCAGATTTGTCGCAGCGACACAGCAACAGAATCGAGCGACGGTATAGATAACTCTAGCTCAGGAGCTGGATGCCGTGAAGCAGTCAGTCAGCAGGCTGCTTTTCATGTTGCAGAATGTCCGCAGCGCCTCACAGTCTCTAGAGACAGCAGTTTGCTTAGTCGGCTTACTGGCGAAAGATCAGTAGATATCAGCGAGCAGTGTTTGTCTGATGATCAGCTAGCGTCTTACGACTTCGCAAAGCCCATATCGAATACGCCAAGCATAAACGGCTTTGCCTTAGCTGAGTATGGCTCTGCTGTTCAGCAAGGCCAACCAGGCCCCCAAGGAGAGCAAGGCCCAATTGGCCCTCAAGGCCTACCTGGCCCAGCAGGCACTGGTATTGGCGGTAGCGATGATCAGTCACTGTCTTTAAGCGGACAGAACCTTAGCATCGAAGACGGTAATTCGGTCGACCTCTCTACCCTAAACACAGATAGCCAGAGCCTAAGCCTCAATAACAACTTCCTCTCGCTCCTCAACGGAGGATCCGTTGACCTGACCCCTTACTTAGACAACACGGATCAGCTAGCTAGCTTATCTTGTGACCCTAATCAGTTTGCCGAGCACAACGGCACCACCTGGCAATGTGCCACCCCAACCAACACCAACACAGATGCCCAGCAAATATCTCTAGATGCCACTACTAACATCCTCACTCTTAGCAATGGTACAGCTACCGACACTACTATAGACCTAACTCAGTTCCTAGACGACACAGATACTTTCTCTGCAGATGATCAGACTATCTCTCTAACAGGTAATATCCTAACGCTAAGTAATGGAGACAATGCCGACACTACTGTAGACCTAACACAGTTCCTAGACGATACAGACACTACTATCCCAGATGATCAAACTCTAACCTGGACAGCTGGCACTACTACACTTGAGATAGCCGATGGTAATACAGTCAATCTATCTAGTCTGCTAGACAACACAGACAACCAACAGATATCTATCTCTGGCAACATTCTAACCCTTGGTAACGGCACAGGCTCAGACACATCAGTCGACCTTACCTCCTTCACTACCGACACCGACACCACCTACACAGCCGGCAACGGCCTCTCTCTTGTTGGTACAGAGTTCAGTATTAACTCCCCAACCTGCACAGGCACAGATAAGCTTACTTGGACAGGATCTGTCTTTGCTTGTTCTGCCGACATAGACACCGACACAGATGACCAGACACTATCCTTTAACCCAGCTACAGATACACTCACCATTGCTGATGGTAACTCTGTCGTCCTTCCATTCCTCACCTCCTTCACGGAAGTAGATGGAGATACTACTAACGAGCTTAATACCAGCCTCAGCATAGATGCTAGTAATACATTAAGCCTCATAGACCCAGGTGGTACCCTGAGCGTAGACCTATCCCCATACCTAGATAACACAGACAACCAAGCCTTAAGCCTCGCTGGCAATACTCTTAGCCTCACTAGCGATGATGGTACCGACACAGTCGACCTAAGCCCATTCCTAGATGACACTGACACAGACGAACAGACACTCAGCTTAACCGGCAACACACTCAGCCTCGTTAATGGGGGAAGTGTCGACCTATCTCAATACCTAGATAACGTAGACACTACTGTAGACAACCAAGCTCTATCTCTAGCTGCTGGTAACATCCTTACTCTCACCAGTGATGATGGTAATGACACCATAGATCTATCCTTCCTCCTAGATGACACAGATACATTCTCTGCAGATGACCAAACAATAAGTAGAACAGGTAACATCATTACCCTTAGCAATGGAGACAATGCAGATACAACAGTAGACCTCAGTGACCTCCTAGATGACACCACCATCCCAGATGACCAAACACTTACCTGGACAGCTGGCACTACTACGCTTGAGATAGCCGACGGTAACAGCGTCAATCTATCTAGTCTGCTAGACAACACAGACGAACAAGCAATAAGCCTCAACCCAACCACCAACATCATTAGCATCACAGGTAACGCCTCCACCATAGACTTGACTCCATACCTAGATAACACAGACACTACTGTAGACAACCAAGTCCTCTCCCTCAATGCAGGCAGTCTTGAGCTCACTAGCGATGACGGCACAGATACCGTTAGTCTAGCAACCTACCTAGACAACACAGATGCTCAGACCATAGCCCTAGCCAGTAACATCATTACCCTTAGTAATGGCACCGGTGCTAATACCACCGTCAATCTTGCCCCGTATCTAGATAACACAGACGAACAAGCTCTATCTCTTAATACTACAACTAATATACTAAGCCTCGTAGATGGGGGATCAGTAGACCT
>CAZHOS010000008.1:31102-36612 GCA_964534605.1 uncultured Candidatus Saccharibacteria bacterium | reverse complement strand
TGGGGCGAGTGACCGGAATTGAACCGGCGACCTTCTGAACCACAACCAGACGCTCTAACCGACTGAGCTACACCCGCCGTATTCGAAATATTTGGCACGCCGGGAGGGACTCGAACCCCCGACCTGTGGGATAGAAGCCCATTGCTCTAATCCAACTGAGCTACCGGCGCCTATATTTCAATGCAAAATTATACAACACTACCTCTGTTTAAGCCAGCTGAGCTCCATGCTATACTGATTCAGCAATCTATGCGGGTGTAGTGAAACGATTATCACGTTAGCCTTCCAAGCTGAAGTTGCGGGTTTGATTCCCGCCACCCGCACCAAAGACAGAACTCCATCAGGAGTTTTTTCTTTGGTCTGAGTTCCGGAGATCAAACACGCACAAAGGTTTGATAATCCCCCGTCGATCTTGATCGACAAAACGGGCGGATTATACTACATATTCCCGCCACCCGCACCAAGATTAAAGCCTCCGACTGGGAGATTTTAATCTTGGTATAGATGTAGTCAAACCCATAGGTCCGAAGGACCGGGTTTGTAAGTAGTCCATGCCTGCATGGACGTACGGAACAGCAAACAGCTGCTATCCTTGCTGGTTTGCGTCTTCCCGCCACCCGCACCAATCTAAAAGCCCCACTAGGGGCTTTTTGATTGGTTGGATTTCTCGGGAGTCAAACACGCACGAGGGCCCGATAATCCCGCCATACTCCACTTCTATTTTATTCCTTTAAGAGGTATTCTATATATAGACAAAAGGAGGCTTATGGCAGCTAGCAAAACAGCTTTGGCCGCGTCCATGAGGAGCGGCACCAAGAAATACGGCGAGGGCAGCACTATGGTGCAGGCACTCAATAGGGTAAATGTTGACTTCCAGCAGGGCAAATTTACGGCAATAATGGGGCCTAGTGGCTCTGGTAAGTCGACTTTGCTGCAGTGCATAGCCGGGCTCGATCAACTGTCATCTGGCAAAGTTACTTTGGGCGGCCAAAACATCAGCAACATGAAGGATGCACGGCTGACCAAGCTTCGCCGCGACAATGTTGGCTTTATCTTCCAGGCCTTCAACCTTATCCCAACTCTAACTGCCAAAGAGAACATAATCCTCCCCCAAACAATTGCTGGCAAAGGCTATGACCAAGAATGGTTCGACAGAGTGGTGCGCACCCTTGGGATCGAAGACCGTATGAAACACCTCCCCTCAGAACTGTCAGGCGGACAGCAGCAGCGTGTTGCCGCCGCTAGAGCCTTGATTGCTCGCCCCGAGATAGTTTTTGCAGACGAGCCCAGCGGTAACCTTGACTCCAAGTCTGGTCGCGAACTACTGGAGTTTATGCGAGCAGCAGTCGACGAGTTTGGCCAAGCGATCGTCATGGTTACGCATGACGCTCATGCTGCAAGCTATGCCGACCGAGTAATATTCTTGGACGACGGCAAAATAGTCGACGAAATGACAAAGCCAACTACTGCCAAGATCCTAGATAAGCTCAAAAAGCTTGGAGAGTAGTCAGCCATGTTCAAAGTAGCTCTCAAAAGCTTGTTAGGATACAAGCGCCGACTGGTGCTAACCCTCTTTTCTATTGTGCTCAGTGTTGGCTTTGTAGCCGCCAGCTTTATATTTAGCGATAGTATTAGAAGTACATTTACTAGCCTGTTCGAAGACGTTTTTAATGTAGACGTCTCTGTACGAACTATCGAAGAAGACATTGGTTTCGGGTCTTCGTTTGGCCAGGACTCAGCCAGCCTGCCAGAAAGTATTGTTGACGATATAAATGCTGTCGAGGGAGTAGCTGTTGCAGCACCCACAGTGATTGGTAGCGCAGTAGTCCTGGACAACGACGGAGAAGTGATCACTACACAAGGACCTCCGATACTCGGATTTTCTTGGCTAACAGAGCCGACTCTAAGCCCGATAAATATCCAGGAAGGTAATGGCCGGGCACCTGAAGGTCCAGGCGAGGTTGTGCTAGATGCTAACACGATCCGTAATTTTGACTTTAGCGTGGGCGATAACCTGCAGCTTGAAGGTCCAGAAGGTGTCGAGGAATTTGAGCTTGTCGGTGCCGCTAGCTTTGGCGAAGAAGACAGTCTGGCCGGGGCTATCCTCGTGTTATTCGAATTCGAAGAGGCCCAGCGCATGTTCGATCTAGATGGCAGAGTCAGCATAGTAGATATAAATGCGGTCGAGGGCGTTAGCCAAGAGGAGCTACGCTCGAGAATATCCGAAGTACTACCAGAAGGTGTCGAGGCGGTAACAGGTGATCAGCAAACTGCCGAGCAGATCGACGATATTAACGAGGGGCTTGGGTTTATAACTACATTCCTACTCGTATTTGCCGCTGTAGCCGTGTTTGTAGGTGCCTTTATTATCCAAAATACCTTTAGGATAATCTTGTCACAAAGATCTAAAGAGCTGGCGCTTCTACGAGCAGTTGGCGCTACCAAGAAACAAGTCGTTGCGATGGTTGCTGTAGAAGCACTGATAGTATCCATAGTAGCATCGCTACTTGGTGTCTTGGCCGGCTTAGGTCTGGCTAAGATGCTTAGCTTTGGTCTAGAGCAAGGCGGCTTTGGTCTGCCAGAAGGACCACTACGCTTACTGCCCAGGACATTCATAGTGTCGATAATAGTTGGAGTTGTCGTAACTCTGTTCTCGGCACTTGTACCCGCCCGAAGAGCCTCCAAAGTTTCTCCAGTCGAGGCGATCCGCGGACAGGTTGATGTCGGCAAACGCAAGCCGTTGGTAGTCAGGTTCATCCTAGGAGCAATACTGAGCATAATTGGTGCTATAGCTATATGGTACGGTTTGTTTGGCGACCCTCCCTTTAATCGCCTCTATGCCGTTGGGGTAGGTGTGCCATCTATGTTCCTGGGTGTGTCTATCATGTCGCCCCTACTGGTGCGGCCTTTCGCAGCGATCTTCGGCTATCCGCTGAGGAAGCTATTTAAAGTTACTGGCTCGCTGGCAGCAGGCAATATCGTGCGCTCGCCCCGCAGAACTGCATCTACTGCATCTGCGCTAATGATAGGTGTTGCCTTGGTGACTCTTGTTGGAATCTTTGCAGGCTCGATAAAGGGGACTATCGACGATGTCATAACAGAGAGCTTCCCGGCAGACCTAACCTTCCAGAACGTAGCTGGACAAAGAGGCCCACTGCCAGAGAGCGGTGTGAGCTTCCGCTTCACCCAAGACCTCTCGGCACTACCAGAGACAGACGAGATATCCCCCATATATGCGGATCTAGCCCTCTATCAGTTCAACGACCAAGAGGACCAGGACCGCGACTTCCTGTACGGAGTCGATCCGGCAACGTTTAATTCAGTCCTTTCGTTGGAACCAGACGACGGTAACTACGATAAGCTGAACCAAGAGGACTCTGTATACGTAAACGCTGCCCGTCTAGAGTCTATAGAGGCTCAGCTCGGCGACAACCTAGACATAACCTTATCCAACGGCCAGGACGTACAATTTACTGTTGTGGGCACTTACGAAGAGCAGTTTGACTCTGACTACTTGATATCGCTCAACAATTACGAGCGCTATATAGAGCCTTCAGAATACAGTATTGTTTTTGCGAACTACGCCGACGGCTTTGACGAAGCAAACGACAGGGCTGCTGTTGACGAGCTTGCAGCTAACTTCCCCTCAATCGAGGTCCAGAATGCTGGCGAGCTAGTAGAGGATGCCAAGATGCAGATAGATCAGATATTGTCGCTTATCTGGGGTTTACTGGCTATGACGGTGCTAATAGCAATACTTGGTATAGCCAACACCCTGACACTATCCATCACCGAAAGAACACGAGAAATAGGCTTGCTCCGTGCTGTTGGTATGACCAGGCGACAAGTACGTCGTACTATCCGCCTCGAATCTGCCCTGCTGGCTCTTTTTGGTACAACTATCGGTATAGCAATGGGGATATTCTTTGCCTGGGTAATACTTAAGGCACTCGAAGACGAAGGGCTTAGCTCGTTTGTAGTATCACCTTCACAGATAGCTATTTACGTTGTCGTTGCGCTACTAGCTGCATTCTTGGCATCGCTCATCCCTTCTTGGAGGGCCTCCAAAACATCCGTGCTAGAAGCCATAAACTACGAATAAACGCTTCTCGTTATTGGCCAAAAATGACTAGCCTGCTAGGCTATCGTCCTGAGGTATTTTTAGGAAATTAGCTTTTCTAGGAAGTCCCCCAGTGCATAGGCAATTATTGCCGCTATGACACCCAGAACGACGACCTCAAACGCTCCTCGGATCTTTGTAGATCCTTCTACGTGGGACTTCAGCGCCCCTATAAAGGCGAATGTTAGCACGGCTAGTACTAATGCCGCAGTAAATAGGCTGCCGCTGCTTGCATCGAGCCCCAGCACACTAAACAAGTACGGCAACAGAAGTATAGACCCTAGCAATACAAAGGACAGGAAGGTTCGCAGGCCTATAGCCTTAGGGTGTTTAGACTTAGAAGACTCAGCTGCAAAAAATGACCCTACCGCCATCGAGAATCCATCAGCAACTAAACTAGCAACTCCGAGTATAAATATACTAGACACTTCCAGACCGCCGCCAAAAGCACCGGCTACAACTGCAAAGGTAGATATGGTACCGTCAACCCCGCCGTAAACTATCTGGGGTATAGACTCTTGCAATGATTTTGTACGTCGAATAAAAAACATACCGCTACATCACCACACTCATATAAAGTATGCCCGTAATAACTGGGATAGATATATTGTCGAAGCCTTTGTAGCCGACAAGCTCTGCGACAGTAATAGCTGTTGCTGCTGCCAGGACGTGAAGCGCTACTCCAAGCTGAAGAACGCTCGTGTCTGTGGCAAAAATGTAAAAGCCTAATCCGCTGGCTACGGCAAAGACAAAGCAAGCAAAACTACCCGAGTAAGACTTGGTCATACCCAGTACCTTGTGTTTGCCTGAACCATACTTGGTACCAACTATAGCTGCTAACCCGTCTGCAAAGCCAAGATTAATAATGCACAAGGCAAACAGCTCGGGCGCCCTAAAGAATATGGCACTAAGTCCTATGGCTACAGCGTAAGATATCTCGCCTTTGGTTGGCCTGTCGACCTTAAAGACTGCGTCTAGCAGGCTCAGCCGCCTAGCAACAATCACGCCAATGCCCAGCAGCGCAGCCATTAAATTTACAAGCTCCCAAGGCAAAAAGAAGCGCCAGCTGGCAATCCACAAAGCGCTAAGCATGTGTATAAACTTCCGAGCATATTCACCGTCGATATGATTTGTTTGATAAAGGAACTGCCCCAGGATAGTCAGCAAACCCACCCCACCGAGTGATAGCCCTGCGTATAAAAATTCAATTAGACTAAATTGCACATCTACCATTCTAGCAGCCGCCCCTACGCAGCAAAACCTAGACTTAAGTTTTCATAATTAGAACGAGCTGTGTACAATTATCTACCGACGGGGCGTGGCGCAGTTGGCTAGCGCGCACGGTTTGGGACCGTGAGGTCGGAGGTTCAAGTCCTCTCGCCCCGACCAA
>CAZHOS010000008.1:0-31002 GCA_964534605.1 uncultured Candidatus Saccharibacteria bacterium | reverse complement strand
CGCGCACGGTTTGGGACCGTGAGGTCGGAGGTTCAAGTCCTCTCGCCCCGACCAAATAAAGAATCCATCCTAGTGATGGGTTTTTTATATGGTTAATAAACTTGCGAATACGACAAAATGTAGACTGGTATTTATTTAGGTTTAGTGGTATAATTTGTTTGAAATGAAATACATATCAATTTTCTTTACCATACTGCTCATCTGGCTTGCTGCAGTACTAATGGCTATAACTCGTAGCGACGGCGACGAGACTTTTAGGCTGTTTTTGCTAACTATCGTTAGTACTGTGGTGCTGTTCCTTATTGGTTTTGCCAAAAAGTAAGAGGTATCAACTATGGCGAACACAAAGACAAACCGGCAGACTATAGCCGCAATTAAGCGCTACCGTACAGCACAGATCACCAAAATGATTACTCGTAGTGTCGTTCTGCATAGGCGCGGCAAACAAGAAGAAATGTATAGCATGCTGGGTGATGGGATGGTTGAGCTGGGAGGCGTGTACGTAAAGTTCTTGCAAGGCGTGCTGCTGCAGTCCGAAAAGATGCGCTATTGGAAGAACCCGGACAAGTTAAAGATATTCGATCGTCTGGATAGCGAGCCACTAGACATAGTCCAGTTATTGCGCAACGAACTACCGACCGACAAGCTGAGCTTGATAAAAGACATTCAGCCAGAACCTTTTGCAGCTGGATCTTTTGGGCAGGTCTACTACGGCACACATGCCAACGGATCAAAGGTTATCGTTAAGGTCCTACGGCCTATGATCGCCGAAACCCTCAGGTATGACCTAAGATTACTGGGCAGACTTAGCAAGTCAGTTAGCAAGAGATTTTTCAATAATAGTTCGGTAGACATGTCTATAGCCTTCAAAGAGTTTGCGGCCGCCACACTAAACGAGACGGATTACAGGGGCGAAGCCGAGTTCGCTGCAGAGCAATATGAGGCCTACAAAAACCATCCTAAATTGGTTGTGCCTCGTACATACCTGGACCTGTGCACCGACAAGATTATCGTCCAAGACTACGTCGAAGGTGTCGCTGCCAGCTACCTCGTTAGTCTGATCGATCAGGGTGTAGACGTCGTTGATTGGGTCAAGGATCAGACGGGATCTGACCTAGACGCTCAGCTATCAACACTTTCCTACGAGCTGCTTCTGGGCACCTTTACCCTACCCCGCATAATGGGCGACCCACACCCAGGCAATGTCAAGCTGCTACCAGACAACAAAGTCGGCCTAATCGACTTCGGCATATATGCTAGGCCGGTCCACAACCAAGCTGCTTACCTGGGGATGCTCAAGGAGTATGACAAACTAAACAAAGGTGAGCTAGACATAGTTAGCCTGTTTACTAGTACCCTGCGATTCTTTGGCGGGGACCTTTACCGTGCGCTGATAAGTGTCGGCTCTATTGCCGCCAAAGATGTAGATCTCAATAAGGAGCTCAGCAAAGCGGTCGAAAGCAACTTCTACGAAATGTCTGGCGGGCAAGACTTTAAAGAGATCGTCCGCAGCCCCAAAGCAATAACTCTTATCAACAAAGCTGCCAATAATAATAATAAATTTGGCTTTATCATCAAAATAGAGAGCAGCGAACTACTGCGCGCCGCCCAGTCGGTAATCAACCTCATGGACAGTCTGGGCAGATATCAGGCTGTAATTCCAGGCGTCTACGAAAAGATCATCCAGGAAGTCGAACAGTCCAGACCAGACCTTGTCCGCACGCAAGACGACGCTATGCCAACAAGCCAAGCTATCGACATTGTCACCGAGTGGCTAGAGCGTGTTGCCGACAGAGACCCAGCCCTATTCCAGAGCTTGATCAATAAACTACGACTTAAAGATAGTACGATAAATCATACCGCTAACGCTTCGGAAACAGTTAATAGTCCGTCATAATAACGGCATGCAAGAAGAGCTAAAGTATGGATTCTCTAGAAATGTCGACGCCACTAGGCTAGCGCGAAGAGTTAGCTGGCTGCTGACCACAGGTCGCAAGCAAAAAGCTTCTGAAGAACTTGTTTGCGGCATGTACCGCATGGGCGGTGTTTACATCAAGTTCGTGCAAATACTCAGCAACTTACTACCCGGCTTCCCCGGTATTACGCCGCAGATTAAATCGGTCATATTTGACCAAGCTCCGGTAGACTTCCCCTTAGACTTAGATGCGGTACTTCAAGCCGAGCTGCCAGAAGTAGAGCTGATGAGGTTTACAAAAATCAACCGCCAGCCAATCGGATCGGGTAGCTTTGCGGTAGTCTATGAAGCTACCCTGGATAACAGCGAAGATATTATCATCAAGGTCCTACGGCCTGGAATGATGCGTCAACTCAAGACAGATATGCGCAATCTGCGCTTGCTATCATATGCTGCCCAACCGATCATTCGCTCCGACCTGGTTAACATGAGGGAAGTTTACAAGGATTACCGGCGCACAGTAATGCAGGAAGTAGACTACATGAAAGAAGCTAGTAACGCAGTCGCTCTTGCCCAGCAGCTAAAGGATGATCCGGGCATCAAGATACCGCATACTCACACCAAGCTGTGCACGGCCAACATACTAGTCCAAGAAAAAGTTGATGGATTAGCGCTCAGTAAACTACTAGAGCTAAAGGAGTCGGGAGTAGACCCAGAGAACTACGTTATGGAGCGCTTAGGCTCTAACCTCAACCTGCAGCTACAGAATCTAGGATATTCGCTATTAAAAAGCAGTATCGAAGGTCCGCACATATATGGGGACCCTCATCCTGGTAACATCGTGCTAATGAGAGACGACCAGCTCAGTATTATCGACTTTGGCCTACTCCTACCTAAGTTCCGCAGCCCTTTTGCAATATCCCAAGTATGGGAGGGAGATCTAGCTGCAGCCCTTAAAGAAGACGTAGACATTGCCGAGCACACACTAAAGGTATTCCGGCTATATAGCACCAAAACTTTTCAGGCGTTAGACAGATTGGCTCTAGAAATGCGCAGCCTAGACATAATGGGCGAGATACGCAAGCTGCTAAGCACATTGGCTAGCCCGCACATAGAGCGCATCAAGAAAGACTATAAAAGCGGCCTGGGAATACCTGGAGGCTCCTTGCTAGAGGCGGTCAATGGTGCAAATAATAGATTCGCAATTGCTGTGGACGAGCCTACAGCGCGCATAGCTCGGGCCTTCTCTCAGTATTGGCGTGCAATGATGCAATTAAATATTGCGCATAAGGTTAACGCTGGAGTCCATCTTCGCATGAGGGCGTTTATGGACCAGAACCCAGCGCTCATTAAAGACAACCTGCCTCCATTAAGCCTCGAAGAATCTGCCGAAATCGTCGTTGACTGGTTTGGCAAGCTATACGAGAGGGACCCATTGCTATTTGAGCCAATATTTGCTAAAATACGTGAGTCATTGCATACTAATGCAAAATTAACAAACTAAGCCTGCCGTATTGCTGTCTGAGTTTCAGATGTGCCTGCAGTTGGAGTTCAAATGCTTAAAGACTTTTTACTATTTATAAAATACCCTTACACTGCTGGGATCATAGCCATTATATGGCTTGGTTCGGCTGCCTTTTTGGCAATCGATAGCGACCTAGACCTTATCAATATCGCCGCTATCGATATGCTTGTTACTGTGCTGGTCGCTGGCTTCGGCTTCCGTGGTAAAAAAGAGTTCTAAACAAGACCCTTAACTTTACTTAATACCCCCAGTGAAAGCTTTACTCAAACCAAGATTAAGACAAGAGCTAGCTGCGCAGATTGAAGAGCAGAAGATTGAAGCAACAAGACTACAAGGAGTAAACTGCAACTTGGCTGCCGAATTACTCAGAGACACTCAGCCAGACATAGCATGGACCGAACTCCCCGACAGACACGTGAGACTCATCGGACGCTCATGCCTTACTCCTGCTGGAGGTGAGATAAAATATCTACAAGCAGACCATCACCTTGGCACCGAAAAAGTTCAGACCCACAAAGAGCTTTTCTATATCCCCATAGGCCTACCAAGAGGGTATATTCTTGATGGCTTAGGTGCAAGAAGCAGCCAACATCCAGTCGCTCTAGACCAGCGCAAGGATAGCTACCTACCTGCCCGCATTGAAAAATTGCTTTCAGATGAATTCAAAGGTCCAATACCTGAAGTTTCAGGAGTTCATATGTCCGAAATAAAAAAGAAAATGACAGAGCTAAAGGCAACTAGACAAACCTACGGTGCATTCGTCTTTAGGTCGTGGACTCCCGATGATCCAGCATTCTTGGTAAAAGAACTGAACAACGCAGCCCTTGATACTCCGGTGCAAGAGGTTGAGTCCCCCAATCAGAGACCGGGAAGACTGCATAGTGACCACTCGTTCTTTGGTGAAGCCACTATCTATACGGTACAGAGTGGGACAGTAGGTTTTGAGTGTTTTATTGCCAACGATACAGAGATTGAGCCCTCTACCTTTACTGTCGAAAGTAAGTTCTATGATGAGTTCGCTAGCTTAAAAGGTGGACTAGATATTGGCTACAAGCACTCTGGGCACTTAAAGACAGTTCTCAACCAAGGGGACACCCTGATATTTGACTCTTCTCAACCACACCACTTCTGGCAAGAAGGAGACACTCCCCGAAAGGCAACATCCCACTACATCGCACCTGGTAATATATTAGCTAGCTAATAATTTTTTGGATTTGAGCGATGCTTTTAGCTAAACCCTTTTCTACATCTACTAATACGGCGTTGAGCTGCCAAGGTTTGGCGCTGTCCTGGATATTTTTGGTCTGTATATTGTCGCGCCAACGTGGGATAACGCTGTCTAGGCTAACGCCCAGCGAGTTGTGCAGGCTACCGCACATACCGACATCTGTGATATGGGCTGTACCTTTTGGCAGAACCATGGCGTCTGCTGTTGGTACATGCCAATGGTCGCCCACCACCATGCTAGCCCGTCCGTCTAGATAGTAGCCAATAATCCGCTTCTCACTACTATAGTCGCCATGGAAGTTTATAACGATAGCTGTTGGAGTTTGCTTGGCTGTTTCTTCTTCTAGGATTTTGTCTACTACGTGCAGCGGGTTTTCTGTGTCTGGTAGCTTTTTGCCAACGGTCTGACCTAGCAAGCTTATGAATAATACCTTGCCTTTTGGAGTATCTAGGTACTTATACCCGGGGCCTGGCTCGGCCTCATAGTTAGCTGGACCAATGACTGGCTCTTTGTCGTCTTTAAGCAAAGGGTGTAGCTCTTCTATATACGGCGTCCAGTTCCCTCCTGTAAAAAAGTGGATGCCAAGCGACTGCAACGTACGCATATCCTCAACGGACATACCTCTACCGTTGGTTACGTTCTCGGCCTGCGCCACGACTACATCTGGCTTGTGTTCGTTTATTACCTCGGGCAATAGTTGCTCGACTACTGCCTTGCCAGCCTCAGCCATAATGTCACCTAGATAAAGTATCCTCATGGCATTAGTGTATACTTGGCGTAATGAAAACACCAATGAAAAGAGTGCTAAGTATAGGCGGGCTAATGCTGCTAGGATTAGGTTTGGCTTCGTTTGTCTACTGGTCTAGCTTTACGTCAGCCGACGGCCTGATAGAAGACATCACCTTCCGTGAGTCTGGTGACCAGTCTCAGCTGATCAGCTACAACATAGAGGGCAACGACTACGAGGCAGAATTTTTGTTCGACGGTTTTAATGACGGCGACATAGCCAAAATATTGGTAGAGAGGTCCGACAGAGGCATCTACCAGCTAGCGCCAAGCACTGCCACAGTAACCTTCACGGCTCTTGTGACCCTGCTGGGAACACTCATGCTCTCCCGCGCCTACCGCTCGATGATCTCCTAGCATCTAGCGTGCTGGCTTTTTGTAAAATATACAATAAATTGTTATAATATTATTAACACATTAACAATTCGCTTGGGGTTGCCCAGGCGAGAAGGAGAGAGAAATGATTGCTGCTGTAGCACTGGCCTCGAAAGCTGGGCGAAAAAGCACGTCGAGGATCAAGGATCGTAACTCTGAGAGGAAAAGTCGTGAAGTTCACGGATGGTTCGCCAGGCGTTTACGTTTTCACTCGGCACAGAGACTTTGAAGGTAAGGTGATTCCAGTGCCATGGCTGAGCGGTGAACTCGGATCTGGCGTGGAGGTTGCCGTTACAGGTAACTTTGATACACATCGAATTCGAGACATCAAGACCTGTCCTGTCGACGAACGCAAAGCAAATATTCGTGCGAACCATATGCGAACACCTGCCGAGCGTCAAGCACGAGCCGACAAGGCAAACGCTAAAGCCAGAAGCGAAGCTCGAAGAACAGTTCATGAAAGTGAAAAAGATAGGACCTATCGGGTGTCCACAACACCAAGCAAACATGACTACGACGAAAGCCATTCATTTACCGACAGTGCGACTGGCGAGATATACCGCGCCTACCGTAGCCGTTGGGGCCTAGGATGGGTAGCTGTCCCGTCCTAATCGCCTGCCAGGCCAAGCTGGGTCGGGTTTCATCGCCCACCCAGCTTGGCAGTCAGCCATCTCTCTCAAAATGTGATCGACCTATTCAAACGAGGCTTCAAAAGAAGACCGCAAGAATAGGTCTTTTTTTATCCAAACGGGAGTCAGCCCTACGTTGAATTGTAGAAGGCTTATTTAAAAATTAACTGGAGTTACGGATTCTCTATAGCTACTAATTTCTGCTAAACTTCTGTCTAGGCCAGGGGTTGATGCCATGGCTACCTGGATACACTTGTTGCCGCATTTCGCGCGTAGCTCATCGCCACACTCAGGAGCGATGACATTAACAATTTCTCTATCAACGCTTGCATGTTCTGGTATGCAGCCGTTGTAAACAATCCCTACTATCTGTTTTGCTATTGGGATATTAAAGATTGAACCCTCAGGCAAAGCCTTACGAATTTTAAACAATAACACCTGGGCTGTTGTATCAACCATAAGTCTATCTTCACCAAAGTAATCTACACACCGTTCATGAGGGCCTTCCCCGCCCCTGTCGACTATGTCTCTTCTTGATCCAACCATTAAAAACTCCTACCCACACCTAAACTGGTAATACCTCAATTATACCATCAGGTACCACGGGTAACTCTAAATAGGCCCAGGTCGGATGTAGATTGGAATCTTTCTGCGGAAGCTAGCTGGCGGCTGTACAAGCGGTACTGTCCCAGCTAGAACCGTAAAGAAAGATATCCAATATGCGCCGATGAGCTCTGCCCATCAGCTTTGCTGATGGGCAGAGCTCAGTCCTGGGTCTATTTAGCGTATTCTATGGCCCGGGTTTCGCGTATGGTCATAACCTTTATGGTCCCCGGATAATTCATCGTAGACTCAATCTTGGTCGCAATATCACGCGCCACCTGGATACTCTGAAGATCGTCCAGGTCTTTCGGCCGTACAAACACCCTTATCTCGCGCCCAGCACTTATGGCGTAGGCTTTCTCTACACCCTCGAACCCGTTGGCCACATTCTCTAGATCCTTCATGCGCTCTATAAAGTTCTCTGTACTTATGTTGCGGGCGCCTGGGCGGGCAGCGCTAACGGCATCGACAACACGGATAATCATGGCTTCTGGTGTGGTTGCCTCTAGATCATCGTGATGCGCCTCGGCGGCATGTGCAATGTCCTCGGCCACCCCGTATTTACGTAGCATCTCGCCGCTGATGTGGTGGTGTTTGCCCTCCATCTTGTGGGTCAGGGCTTTGCCAAGGTCGTGTACAAGTGCTGCGTACTTAGCGACGCGCACATCGGCGCCAATCTGGTCGGCCAGCACGCCTGCCAGGTGAGCCATCTCGGTGCTGTGCTTGAGCACGTTCTGCCCATAACTAGTGCGGAAGCGAAGCTCGCCAAGTAGCTGCAAGATTTCTTTGGGCATACCAACCACGCCGACTTCGCGGGCAGCATCTTCTGCTGCTTTAACAACTTCTTTCTGGACTTGCTTTTGCGCCTTAGCAACGACCTCTTCTATACGGCCAGGATGTATACGGCCGTCCTTCATGAGCATTTCCATTGTTTGCCGAGCGACCTCGCGGCGGATCGGATCAAAGCAGCTCAGTACTATGTAACCCGGTGTGTCATCCACCATAATGTCGACGCCAGTAGCACGCTGCAAGGCTTGAATATTGCGGCCCTCTTTGCCAATAATACGGCCCTTCATTTCTTCTTGATCCATCTTGACAGCCGTTATGGTGCGTTCAGCAGTTACCTCGCTGGCCATACGTTCCATAGTGCTTAGCAGGATAGCAGTGGCGTTTTCTTCGGCTTGTTCTTTGGCATCATTTTGCAGCTTGGCTACCAGCCCCTGCAGGTCAGCCTTGATATCGCGCTCGGTCATGGCCATCAGCTTCTCGGCAGCATCAGCCTTCTTGAGCCCGGCGATCTTCTCGAGCTTGGCTTGTTGCTTGGTGCGGATGTCGTGAATGGCGCCTTTTAGCTCCTCGATCTCTGCCTCGGACACGCGCAGCTTCTCTGCTTTGGCTTCTATTTGTTCGAACTTCTGGTCCAGGCTCTTTTCGCGCGAGGCAAGACGATCCTCGGTCCCTACCAACTCTTGGCGGCGCTTCTTTTCCTCCTGCCTAGCATCTTCTAGGATCTTGTTGGCTTCTTTGTTGGCCTGTTCTAGTTTTTTGTCAGCTGCCTCTTGGTGGTCGCCTAGCTTCTTTTTTGACTGTGTCTGCGCTGCCCCATAACCAGCAACAACACCAACTACGCCTAGCGCAACTGCTAATATTGGTTCCATAAAACCTGCTTTCTAACCTCGTGGCTCAGCAGACATCGCTATCACATCTCTAGTTTGCTGGTGAATGCCAGAGTAATTTTCTAATAATTATCCAGTGGACATCCGCATTCGGTGTGCGAGCCCAAACTTGTCCTAATGTGTATTATAGACCGCTCGGACAAAAACCGCCAAAACATCTGTCTTGGCGGTTAAGGTCTATAGTTCGCTGCTAGCCTGATAAACAGACTTGGTCCTGGTCTTGCTCTTTGGTAAAGAATCTTTGAGGCTGATCCCAAGCGGGCTATCGTTCACCTCGATAGTGCTGTCATTAATCGACTTTATTTGTTTGCGGGCAAAGCTAAACGACGTGCTGCCTAGCATCCTAGTTAGTGACGGCTTGCCTGTTATCGAGGCAATATGCAGCGTCGCAGTATTGATGCCAAAGTCTGTAGCCTTACCGTGTTTACGTCGCCCACTGATAACCTTTTTGCCGGGTATCTGGTAGTCGATCTCGAATATTTCTTTGAACCTTGGAAGGTCGTCGGTCTCGACTATAGAGGCTGTGTCGTCGATAATTACCCCACGCATCGTAAACTCGCGGATATCTTGCGATAACAGCAGATGGCTGCCCTTAGCTTTAGCTCCCTTCTGCACCCAAAAACCTGCGACCTGTAGTTTAAAAGGATCTATTAGTACGCCCGTAACTGTGGCCGCTGCCCGGCCTGCACGTATGGTCAGGACGGGCTTGCCGATAACTTTGCTAGCTAGAATAATCATGTACATATTCTAGCACTTAGAGGATAGCTTGCTCCAGATGTGAGAATAGGTAAACTATCAGACGCCGCGAATGATTATAAAATTAACCTTTGTTTAACTTTACTTGCATAGTTGTATGTACCTGGTGTTTTATTGAATACATGCTGAAGAAACTTATCCTGCTGAGCTACCTATCAACCCTCTTCCTGCCAACCGTCGTGATGGCCCAGGAAGTGCAAGTGCTAGAAATGCCCGGCCTACTAATCAGCGAGGTGCAGACAGCTAACGAAACAGCTGGGCAAGAGTTTGTCGAGCTCTATAATGCCAGCGACGAAATCTACTCCTTAGACGAACTACGACTACAATATGCTTCCTCTGCAGGGGAGACCTGGCGGACCAGGATAGAATTTGACGACACTCAACTAGAGCCTTGGTCACACCTACTGCTCGGCACCGAAGATTACCTGCAAGATGCTGACTTTATTATTAACTCCGGCATGGCTGCCAGCGGTGGACACCTGCGACTGGTTGGTCCAGAAGATGATGTGATAGATCTAGTTGGCTGGGGCACGGCCGAAGCACCAGACGACCTACCAGCAGCAGCGCCTGGTCCAGGCGAGTCAATCGAAAGGCTTGTCGACGATCAGGGAGTATTTATCGATAGCGATAATAACCTAGAGGATTTCGAACTAATGACCACTCCAACTCCAACCAGCAGACCAATTGTCCAGCTGGATACAAACGAAGAACCTGATACAGAAATTGACGACCCAATAGCCCAAGAACCCGTTATAGAAAATCCGGCGCCAGAGCCAGAAACGCCAACCGCCCCAGAAACCCCAGCAGAGGATCAACCGGACACCGAACAACCAGAAACCGAAGACGAACCTACCCCGGGTACTAGCGAAGACCCCGAGCTAGAAGATCCTGATGAAGGACCAGCTGAGGAAGAGCCAGAGACCCCACTATTCAACTTTTTAGATTTCCAGCCGTTAATCATCAACGAGCTGCTGCCCGACCCGGCAAGCCCGCAGACGGATGCTGATGACGAGTTCGTAGAGTTGTTTAACCCCAATAATAACGAGCTACCATTGGACGGGCTGAGCCTACAGACTGGCAGCCAACTTGGTAGAACCTACAACTTTCTAGAAACATCTTCTATCGGCCCGCTGGATTACTTTGTAATTTATTCGGCGAATAGTAATATATCTCTGCCAAACGGCGGCGGCTCAGTTGCCCTGCAGCTACCAAGTGGTGAGCTTTGGGGCCCTATTGCCGACTACAGCGACGCTCAGACCGGAAGGTCTTACTCGCTAGTAGACGGCGTTTGGGAATGGTCCGATACGCTTACACCAGCTGCTGCTAACATAATATTTACAGAACCAGAAGCTCCTCAAATTCCAGATAATGGCCAGTCAAGCCCTGACCCAACACCGGAAAATCCTCTGCAGACACCAACAACACAAGACCCGGTGACACTGCCAACAGCAACTACATCACCCCTCCTTACCCAAGGACTGCCGATCGAGGTTACCGAGCTGCTGCCCGACCCAGTCAGCCCGCAAACAGATGCAAATGATGAGTTTGTAGAGCTATATAACCCCAATCCCTACGACGTTCCTCTAGACGGTCTACGGCTAGAGTCTGGCAGTAACTTCCGCAGTACTCAGGCACTAGATGACCTTGCTATATCGGCCATGGACTATATCGTCCTGCGCTCAGCTGACTACAATATCAGTCTGTCTAATGCTGGTGGGACAGTACGGCTAACTATAGATGGCGACCAATACGGCTTGGCTGCACAACATCCACCGGCGAATACCGGCCAGTCATATAGCAAAATTGACGGACAATGGGTCTGGTCGCTGACCCACACACCGGGGAGCCAGAACATCCTGCAGCAAAACGTTGAAGACATGGAGGAAGACCATCTTGATGGCAGCACCGAACAAGACCCAGGCGAAGAATCCGACGCTACTGGCGGCACGCCACTAGACATATTGCCACTACTGATTACCGAGATCTTCCCGGATCCGGCAAGCCCGCAGACAGATGCTGACGATGAGTTTATCGAGTTATTTAACCCGAATAATCAAAGCATTACGTTAGACGGGTTCTTTGTCGAAAGCGGGTCGAATTTTAATGCCCGAGCGAACTTAGAAGGGCTGGCTATAGAGGCGCAAGACTACCTGGCTATCAGCTCGGCCGAGCATTCGATGAGTCTCACTAATAGCGGCGGCGAGGTGCGCATTACCTACCGAGGCGAGCTAATCGGCACGCTAGCCGACTACCCCGAGGCCGAAACAGGCGCGTCCTACTCTTTGTTTGGCGAAGAGTGGCAGTGGACCACGACCCCAACGCCGGGCGAGTCTAATGTACTTAATGTCGTTGCCTCTGCCAGTACAACCAAAACCGTCAAATCATCTACTAGCTCGAGCTCTAGCAGTCCTTTTACCCGCATAACGACTCAGCTACGCGCTTTTGAGCCCCTAGTCATTACCGAGCTACTACCTGATCCGGCAAGCCCGCAGACAGATGCTGATGACGAGTTTATCGAGCTATTTAACCCCAACACCGAGGCCCTAGACATATCTGGGCTGGTTGTGCAGACGGGAAGTAGTTTTGGCCGTGATCATACCGTCGAGGACACAACTATTGGCGCCGGCGAATACCTTGTGCTCTACTCCCGCGAGGCCAGCATCGCTCTTAGTAACAGCGGCAGTAGCGTGCGCTTAGTATTATCAGACGGATCTGTCTGGGGCGAAGTATCAGCCTACGAGAACGCCAAGACAGGCCAGAGCTGGGCACTAGTCGCCGACCAGTGGCAGTGGACAACCAGCCCGACACCAGGTGCCGAAAACGCCCTGACTCAACCGGAGTCGTCGCCCGAAAGCACAAATACGGCCAGCACATTTAGCTCTACCTATCAGGCGCCTGACGAGCTTGTTAGCTCGCGCTACTCTTGGGTAATAGTTGCAGGGGTAGTAGGCGTCACGGTATTATACGGCGGATATGAATACCGGAACGAGCTGCGAAATATCCGTAGCAACCTACGACGAGACAAAACAACTGGCGAGTAGACTTGCTAGCAACATTAAAGGTAGCGAAATAATAGAGCTGGTTAGCGACCTTGGTGGCGGCAAGACGACCTTTACCCGCCTTCTTGCCGAAGCTATGGGTAGCCACGACCAAGCTAGCAGCCCCAGCTTTACCCTGCAAAATGTCTATAGGCTGCCGGCCGGTGAAATGCACCACTTTGACTTTTACCGCTTAGACGAGCCAGGCCTAATGGCTGATGAGCTGCAGCAGTCTATTGATGCGACAGATGTCATCACCGTTGTCGAATGGGCTAATATCGTGCGCGACGTACTGCCGCCAGAACACCTGCGCATCGAGATATCTAGTACAGGTGATACGTCCCGCTTGTTTACTATTACGGCCAGCCCTAGTGTGAGCCACCTATTAGAGGGCCTACGTTAGTGGACCCGGTTTATTTACTTGTGAGGTCCGACGACAAAACAGCGCACATATCACTCCACCGCGCTGCCGATCAGATCGCCGAGCACAGCTGGGAGGCGCATCGGGAGCTGTCTGTAACCTTACTGTCCAAAATCAAGGATCTTCTGAGCGAACAAAGCCTCGACTGGAGCGACATCAAAGGTGTTGGCGTCTACGCAGGACCGGGCAGCTTTACAGGCCTACGCATTAGCCATGCCATGGCCAATGCTCTTGCCTATGCCAGCGATATCCCGGTCGCCAACGCTAGTGGAGAAGGCTGGAAACAAGATTGCCTGGATCAGCTAGCCAGCGGAGGCAAAAAAATCATTACACCCGACTACGGCCGCGAAGCTCGCATCACCCAACAAAAAAAGTAAATCATTAATCTTATTTGTATAAATTTCAATTTTTTAATATAGTATATTTATGTTTGATGAGACCCGAGTCCTACAAAAGCAAGACGTGAACCCATTACTGACATCTTCCCTGCAAGATTTTATTCCTATATTTGGTAGTGGCAATCAAGGTACGCTAGATCAAGAGCGCGTTCAAGAGATTGCGTCTGCCAGCTGCAACAGGCTGATTGTGCATAGCAGCGTATCAGACAGGAACAGAATAGTCGGCACGGGCCTACTAACGATCTATCCTTCACCTACAAACAACCGTGCAGAAATAACATGCCTGGCTGTACTGGAGGAGTATAGAGGGAAAGGTATTGGTAGAATTATTCTCGATAAATGCCGACTGGAAGCAAACGATGCACTAGTAAATTCGCTGCAGCTCTCTACGGGGGCTAGCAATACTCATGCAAAAAAAATATTCCAAGAGTTTGGCTTCGTACAAGTATCCAACGCTACTAGCGGTCTGGTTGAATATGAATACAATATTCAGCAAGGTGCGAGATTCTAACCTAATCCTGGCCCATGACGTCCTTAATGTCTTGGTATTTGAAGCCTTGCCTTAGTAGGTATTCGGTGAGCTTTTTGGGGTCTTGATAGCGGGTTTGACGAGACTTCTTAGCGATGACTTTGGCGAGATTTTGCTGATCAGTTACTTCGTGGTCACTAAGTAGGGCATCGATCACTTCTTGGGATATGCCTTTGGCCCGTAGTTCACCGCTGATGATACGGTTGCTCTTGGCTTTACTTCCTTTGCGGCCCTCTATCCAAAACCGCGCAAAGGCTTCGTCATCCATGTAGCGCTCAACCTTTTGTAGCACGTAATCTTTCTCTTCTGCCTCCAGACGCTTCTTGAACAGATAGTCGTTTAGCTCTCGCCGCGAGCGCGGTCTGCGCATCAGCCATTCGACCGTACGTAGGTGTGCCTTGCCTAGCTGGGACTGCTGCTTGAGGGATTTTTGCAGAGCCGGATCTAACTCTTGGCCTTTTTTTAGCTTGAGCTCTAAGACCTGGTTCATATTTAATCCACAAAAAAACTTGCCTTCCAGATATAGACTAACTCTATCCGGATTCTTTACCTGAACCTTAAGATCGCTGAGGACCGAGGTGCCTACTGGAGTATCCATAACAATAAGGCCCCTATAGCTATAAAGTAAGGTATCTCTACTAGCAGACCACCCATGCTTTCGAACTTCTGGATACGGTGATGGAAAGCCTCTATCTTGCCTGGTGGCTTATCTACTTTGCCGATACGTGCTAAAACTCCGTAACGGTACAACCAAACAATATCTGGGCTAAAACCAGCGAAGCCATATGCTGCAAGCAGAGCATTATCTATCGCAACGATCGCCCATACCATTAGGGCTAAAAAGATGATGGCATCTACTGCTAGAACTGCAAAATAAAGCCGTATCTCACCTGGCTTGTCTTTATGAAATACTGGACACCCGTAGTGCGGCAGCGCATCAAGGACAAAGTGTGAGGCCACGGCAACCGGGATACCTATCCAAGGGTTAGCTATAACTGTACCAAGCACTGCGCTTGTTACAAAATGATTACTAGCTGTCATAGTAACAGTATCTCCTATTTAACTACTGAGTGCTAGAGCTAATTGCCTAAGCAGACAAGATGATCAGGCCGTAAGCTAGGGCAATAAAGTAGCCAACCTCGAATGGCAAGAACTTAGGGCTTTCGAGCTTTTGGACGCTAGCATGAAACTTCTGAAGTCTATTCATTTTAGGGCGTAAGTTCTTGGCTACTTTTTCGGTTACAAAGAACCTATGTATCCACATAAGATCTGGGCTGTAACCGGCCAAGCCAAAGAACACAAGCTCTGGGCGGTCAATGACAAAAGTGAGCATCCAGATTAAAATGGCAAACATCATTATATCGAGGGCTAGAACCCATTGAAACAGGCTAAGCCCTAAGCGCTTGTCTTCCCTCTCGTCATCATAACCATACTGTGGCCCTGCATCTAAAACAAAGTGTGAGGCAACAGCTAAAGGTATCGCAACCCACGGGTTAGCAATAGCTGCCCCGATAGTTGCACCAGTAATAAAATGATTGCTAGCGGTCATGCTTACTAGTTTACGAGTTTTCTTGCGCTAAGTCACTAGTCATAATCCTGGTCGGATACGTACGGTAGCCCTACTGCAGAGCTGCTCTCCCGATCATCCATGGCTAAATTCCACTCATGAAGTTCACGGACAAATGAACCGGCGCCAATGGCCATCCCAGCCAATAACCCTACGGCTGTCGAAGGTCCAGGCTCCATCAAATCAATAGAGTCGCTAAAAAGCACCTTGTCTGCGGCATATCCAATAGCTCCACCAGTTATTATGAAGTACGTAGCCTTTGAGCTAGCTCTTCGCAGCGAATCGTTAAAAGCCTGATACTCACTGGTTTCTTCTTGATTCGAGACCATAGGTAGGCGTGTGTTGACTGCCTCTTACTTATCTTCCTCTTTTGAAGCTGGAGCTGTTTCGCCGCTGCGGAGTTTTTTGTCTATTTCTGCCATGACTTTGGGGTTTTCCATAAGGTAGGTCTTGGCACCTTCGCGGCCCTGGGCGATCTTGTCTGGACCGTAGCTAAACCACGAACCGGCTTTCTCGACAATCCCTTTGTCGGTCGCCATATCCAGGATGTCGCCTTCGGTACTAATGCCTTGGTTGTACATAATGTCGAACTCTGTTTGGCGGAACGGTGGGGCGATCTTGTTCTTGACCACCTTGACTCTCACCCGGTTACCGATAATATCGTCGCCTACCTTTATCTGGCTAATGCGGCGGATATCTAGACGCACGCTGGCATAGAACTTGAGGGCGTTACCGCCGGTAGTCGTCTCTGGATTGCCGAACATAACGCCGATCTTCATGCGCAGCTGGTTGATGAATATAACCGTTGTTTTGCTCTTATTGATAACTCCTGTGAGCTTACGTAGGGCCTGGCTCATCAGACGAGCCTGGAGACCCATGTGGCTATCGCCCATGTCGCCGTCGATTTCTGCCTGTGGAGTGAGGGCGGCAACAGAGTCAACCACAATCATATCTACGGCACCAGAGCGTACAAGTGTCTCGACAATCTCTAGCGCTTGCTCACCGTTGTCTGGCTGCGACAATAGCAAGGTGTCGGTATCGACACCAATCTTGCGAGCGTACTCTGGGTCCAGCGCGTGCTCGGCATCAACGAAGGCTGCGGTTCCGCCGGCCTTTTGTAGTTCGGCTACGGCGTGGAGAGTTAACGTAGTTTTACCAGAGCTTTCTGGACCATAAATCTCTACAATACGCCCCTTTGGTATACCGCCGCCAAGTGCCATGTCCAGGCTCAGTGCACCTGTCTTGGTTGTTTCGACTTGTATCTTGTTTTCTTCGCCCAGGCGCATAATGCTGCCCTTACCGAACTGCTTCTCTATTTGCTCCAACGCGACATTGAGCGCCTTGCTCTTGGCGCTATCGTCTTTGGCGGGGCTTGGGGTTGGTTTAGGGTCTGACTTTTTGGCCATGTGGCTTCCTCCGGGTAGTTTGTCTTACTTACCCTTGATTATACTTGAGCTTTATCCGCATGAGTAGCCTCGTTGTGCAAACAACTCATTTTTTAAAAAATTATGCACTAAACCTGCAATATTGCGGTAAATATAAAATAGTGTTTTTCAAAAAGGCTACGCTTAATCTATAATAAAGTTTAAATCTATGAAGATACCCGACGCAACTATTGTAAAACTTCTTAAGGATGCGAAAAAAGCAACTGACGAAACCCTGGCGCCCATAAAAGAAAAGGCCAAGGCAGACAAGACAACTCTGCGCGAAGCAGTTGTTAAAAGTAGTCTGATTACAGAATCAGACCTAATAAAGTTCTACTCCAAAGAGATAGGCGTACCTTTTACAGAAATCGATGTCAAAAAACTGAGCATCGACGTTATGCGTCAAGTGCCCGAGAAGATAGCCAGGCTCTACAAGATCGTCCTGTTCGAAGACGACTTCGAAAACCAAATAAAGCACATCGCTATGGAGGACCCTGACGATCTACAGGCCCTAGATGTTATCAAAAAGATGTTTACCGGCGAGGTAAAGGTCTACATTGCCACCAAGTTTAATATCCTAAGCGCACTAGACCAGTACCGCGGCGAGATAAGCAGCGAGATTACCAAGGTTATAGAAGGCGAAGAAGAGGAAGAAGAAGAGGCCGACGAAGAAGACGTCGTATCCGAAAACTCGCCCATTGCCCAAACAGTTAACTTAATAGTCGAGTATGCCATCAAAAACGGCGCTAGCGATATACATATCGAACCCAGAGACAAGTTTGTCCAGATTCGCTACCGCGTAGACGGCGTCCTGCGCGAGGCCAACAAACTACCAAAGCGCACCATGAACGCCCTCGTGTCGCGTATCAAGATCCTTAGCAACCTAAAAATCGACGAGAGGCGCGCGCCACAAGATGGACGATTCAAAATAAACCTTAATGGTCGAATCTTTGCCTTCCGTGTTAGCACCCTGCCGATCACAGACGGCGAAAAAGTCGTTATGCGTGTCTTGGACGAATCCTCCGAGCCGTTGCCTCTAGAAAAGCTGGGCTTCTGGGGTACAGCACTACAGAATATCAAAGAAGCCAGCACCCAGCCCCACGGCATGATCCTGGTAACCGGACCAACAGGTTCTGGTAAATCAACCACCCTACAGAGTGTCCTTAATATCCTCAACTCACCAGATGTTAACATCAGTACCATCGAAGATCCGGTCGAATACAAGCTAGAGGGGGTTAATCAAACACAAGTTAATCCTGTCGCTGGGATGACCTTCGTAGCTGGTCTGCGCGCGCTGCTCAGGCAAGACCCTAACATCATCATGGTCGGCGAGATTCGTGATGGCGAGACTGCTGGCCTCGGCGTCCAGGCTGCCCTAACAGGACACCTTGTATTCTCGACACTGCACACCAACAACGCAGCCACCTGTCTGCCACGTCTTTTGGATATGGACATCGAGCCGTTCCTGATCGCTTCGGTAGTGCGAGTTGTTATTGGTCAGAGGCTCGTGCGTCGTATCGTTAAAGAAGACTCTGAAGCCTACGCTCCAGACGCAGCAGAGCTCAAGCAGCTCGAGAGGTCCTTTGGTATATCCGGCAAAGAAGGTTGGGCCGAGGTGATGAAGATCGTTAACCAAGCCCAAGAAGAATTCGGCATGGAAAAGACGAAGAAAATTCAGTTTTACCGTCCAAAGAGAGATCTTAAAGACCGTACCGGCTACAAGGGTCGAATGGGTATCTACGAAGTACTCAAAAATACCGAGGATGTCCAAAAGCTAATCGTTGCCAGTGCAACCAGCGAATCAATCCAACAAGAAGCCATCAAGGGCGGTATGATCACCATGCAGCTAGACGGCCTGGTCAAAGCTATGCTTGGTATGACCTCCATCGAAGAAATCCTAAGGGTGACCAGAGAATAATATGGCAACGTTTCAATACATAGCGCTAACCAAGGATAAAAAGCGCGTAAGTGGCACGATAGAAGCAGACGACCAAAAACAAGTCGGTAGTACGCTGGACCGTCAGGGTATGCGCCTGCTAAGCGTCAAGAAAGAAGGCGGGTTCTCGCTATCCAACATCAATAATATTCAGATCGGTAATACAAAGCCGAAGCTTAAAGACCTGGTGGTTTTCACACGACAGATGGCCACCATGATTAACGCTGGTGTACCATTGGTTCGCAGCCTTGCAACTATGCAGGACCAGACAGAGAACCCTGTCTTCAAAAAAATCATCTCCCAGATTAGCCGAGATGTAGAGGGCGGAATGGCATTTGCCGATGCCCTGCAGAAGCACGAAGACGTGTTCTCGCCTATTTATATCAATATGGTTAGGGCCGGTGAGGCTGGTGGTATCTTGGACGAGATCCTAAAAAAACTGGCGACCCAGCAAGAAAAAGACGCCAGTATCCGCAAAAAGTTTAAAAGTGCTATGACCTACCCGATGGTCCTCATCGGCATAACTGTAATAGTCTTCATTGCCCTAATGACCATCGTTGTGCCAAAGATTGGCGGGATCGTTGCCGACCTTACCGGCGGCGCCGATCTACCCAGGCTGACTCAGGTTATGCTCCAGATAAGTGGCTATATGACTAGCTACTGGTACCTCATAATTGGCGGGCTTGTGGGCGGAATTATTGCCCTGCGCCGCTGGGTCAAAACCCCCGGTGGGCGAAAAAAGCGTGATCAATTCCTCTTTAAAGTTCCAGCAATTAACAGTATCGTCACTAAAGTCGCTATCGCCCGCTTTGCGCGCATATTTGCCAGCCTTATGACTGCAGGTGTATCGGTCATCGAAACCATCGAGATTACTGCCAAGGCAATTGGAAACAGTGTAATCGAAGAAGAGCTTATGGATGCCGCCAAAGAAGTTGCTAACGGCAAGCAGCTTTCCGACCCGCTGTCCAAAAGTGACACCTTTCCGCCAATAGTCAGCCAAATGCTCGCCATCGGTGAGGAGACTGGGCAAGCGGACACTATTTTGCTAAAAATTGCTGACTTCTACGAAGAAGAGGTCGATGCCGCCGTCGAAGGCATAAGCTCTATCCTAGAGCCGTTATTGATTGTGGTCATGGGTGGCATGGTTGGGCTTGTTGCGGCATCCGTACTTGGGCCAATCGGTAACCTCTCTAGTCAAATTTAAACAACGCTTAATAATGATTTGACAATACGCTTGTGGTTTTAGATAATTGAGCTAAGCCTAAAAAACGGCGCAAAAACTATATTAATAGGAGGGTGGGCACTTATGCTCCGAAACACACTAAAACAAGCACAAAAGGGCTTCACAATTATCGAATTGCTTATTGTGATAGCTATCATTGGTATCCTAGCTGGACTAGTTCTAAACAACTTCCAAGGTGCCCAAGCAAAAGCTCGCGACACACAGCGTCGTACCGATATTAACAACATGCATGCAAAGCTAGAGGAGTTCTTTAACGAGAATAGCTCGTACCCGCTGTCATTCGTACAGGCTGATCTAGCAGGTATTGACGAAGGTGCGCTAACAGACACCGATGACGTTACTATCGATGCTACTAGCGCTACAGCTAATACAAAGCCAGCTGATCCTTATACAGCAGCCAAGCCAGACAGCACTACTACATCACAGTACGCATATGCAGCATACGAATGTACTGGAGCAGTAGCCGGTACGGACACATGTGCTAAGTACGTACTTTACACATGGCTAGAGCGTCCGGATGATCCGAATGCATACGCCTCTTACGAGAAGAACAGCCTTAACTAAGGACCCTATCTCCTAGGATTACTTTCAAACCCACCTTTATGGTGGGTTTGAAGTTTAGGAATATGCGTATAAACACCCGCTAATATTTGCTATAATTATATAAAATAAACATAAGGTTAATAAGATGTCTTTGTACTACACAGATCAGCCAGTTTTTGGTTTTGACATAGGTCGAAGCTCTATTAAGATTATGCAGATCGACCCTCTTTCGAAAAAGAAAGAAAAATCAGTCGTACAGGCCTACGGCAACATAGGTTTTGACCCTAAGGCCATTGACAAAGGTGTTATTGTAGAGCCAGAAATTATTATTAAAGCAGCCCATGACTTAATGAATACGTCGCTCGTAGGTACGCTTAACACTCGCTACATAGCTATGAGCCTCCCTAACTCTCACAGCTTCTCTAGGGTAATCAGCCTTCCATCGGATATAAAAGAGGAGGATATCGAGGCTGCCGTGCAAGCAGAAATAGCTGAATCCATCCCTGTACCTCTGACTGAGCTTATCTACGACTTCGAGGAGACCAAGATATTAGAAGACGGCAACCGCGAAGTACAGCTTGTGGCTAGCCCATCACGGATCACTGAGAGCTACACGCAGGTAGCACAAGCGCTAGGTCTAACACCTGCAGCAATTGAACCCAACATCAACTCAGTAACAAGAATGGTTGTACACTCTGAGGCACACGAAGCTGTCAGCATGATCCTCGACCTCGGTTCAGAAGCTACAGACCTGTCTGTTTATGATAGATACGTAGTAAGGGTAACTGGCAGTGTTGACTGTGGGGGCGAGCACCTCACTAGAGCAATTGCTGCTAAACTGCAGATAACTGAGAGACAGGCGCATAGCATTAAGACCCGCTATGGGCTTGGTGTCAGCAAAAAGCAGGCCGAGATACTAGAAGCTCTAGAGCCAGAGCTTAACCGCTTAGTTCGAGAGATCAAGAAGGTCATGCGCTACTACGCCGACAGAGCTAGTGACGGGCGCGAGATCGGGCAAATCATCATACTTGGTGGAGGCGCAAACCTACCCGGCTTAAGCGCTTATATTACGAACCAGACTAGGGTTCCAACACGCCTTAACGCACCTTGGACCAATCTAGACTTTGGCAGCCTTAAGCCTCCGCACGAGCTAGAGACCACTATCTATACTACCGCTGGCGGGCTAAGCTTGATCCACCCGGAGGAGCTAAGCTCATGATCAACCTGCTGCCTCCAGGCATAAAGCAAGAGCGCAAATACGGTCGGCTCAACAAGTTCCTCACCAAGCAGCTTATTGGTCTGTCCGTGATAGGCCTGCTGGCTGTAGGGTTTATGCTCTCCGGCGTTATCCTCGTAAATAACGACGAGAAACAAATAAACGAAGCTATCGCTCAGAAGACAGAAGAATACGAAGAGCTAAAGATATACGAACAGCAAGCTCAGGCATTAAATGGCGAGGTCAGGACAATTGGTCAGCTGTTTGACCGCGAGCTTCAGTTCTCTTCCTTGCTCGTAAACATCGCTCAATCCATACCGTTAGACGCGCGGTTGACTTCCCTTTCCCTGCAAGGGAGTGTCGACGAACCACTAACGATAACTGCCGTGGTTAGCTCGCAAGAGTCGGCCGGCGTTTTACGCAAAAGTCTTGTTGACTCCGAAAACTTCGTGAGCGCAGACATTCTTAACATCACTAATGGCGATCAAGACGAATCTGGCAATATCATCGACTACAATGTAACTATAAATGCCACTCTATCGGAAGAAGCCAAGTCAGATCAAGCTGCGGCACAGACAGAACAGGAGGCTGCCGAACCCACACCAACAGAGAACGGAGGGCCTCCAGAGACTAACGACGTCGGAGAAACCGACGAAGAAGAAAGCGCAGAACAGATAGAGGCCCAAGGATGACGCCAAAAAAATTATTCTTAGCGACTAGCGCTGGACTCGTTCTGGGTATAGGCCTCATTGGCTATGGGTTATTCTGGGGTGACTCGGTGCTCAATATGCGTGCAGACGAAATATCTCAATTAAAGGCAGATCAGGAAGACCTAGATGTCAGGATCGAGAACGCCAAAAACCTCCGAGATCAGCTTAGTGAGTTCGACGATATAAGCAGCCTAACTAAAGAAGTGCTGCCAGATACAAAGACACAAGAGAATATTGTAGGCGAGCTAATATCGATAGCAGCAAATCGGGGTATATCCCTAGAGTCGATAAACTTTGTGGGTGGTGCTGGAGAGTCTAATAACGTAGAGCTTAGCCAGGCAGAGGCAGTTGAGGGAATCCCAGGTGTATTCTCTATACAAATATCAACGAGCCTATCCACCTCTTATGCCAATATTCTAAATATCCTGGAAGACATAGAAGGGAACAAGCGACGCTTCGAGGTGACAGATATAAGTATATCGCCTACTGCTAGCGAAGACGGGATAACAAACTTTAGTGCATCATTACAAATCGTAACGTATATCAAGCCGTAGGGAGTAAGCAATGAATATTAATCTCGACACAATCAAGAACATAGACCCCAAGATGCTTGGTCAACGTCTGTTAAAATCATACAAGAACTACAATGTAACCATTTTATTTTTAGTAAGCTTTTTTGTAATAGGTTTTTCGCTGCTGCGCGTACAGTCACTGACAGAACTAGCCTCCAGGCCTGCCAGCGAATCAACAACGCCTAATGGAGGCTCTGCCGAAGTCGAGGCCTTGACGACTATAGACCTCGATGAAGAGACTTTAGAACGATTAGATAATATTAAGGATGATACCGACGTTATTATTGACTCAAACCTACCCACCAACCGCATAAACCCCTTCTAGCCTCAGCCAACCTAGCCTAAGTTAAAGATTCTGCTGTCTAGCAGAGCTAGCTACTCTACTCTTTAAGTTGTCTTGGCGCATTCTGGATATGTTAGCTTACCGGTATTCTTGCAGCAGTACCTTTTGTACAGCTACAAAAATCTTCCGCGCTAACATTCCAGACTACACTCAAGCAGGGCGGCCTGAGACCCACGCCCTCACTGATCTCCCTTGCAAAAATTCGATTCTAGCTCAAAGCCAGAGGTCATAGACCCCGCTTCAATTAAAGTCTGTGGTGTTTAGCGGATGGATTGGCGGTTTTGGGGATTATTGTCTAGATACTCTTGACGCGCCTCCATAACCAACCTGGCACAGCGATCAGGGTGCGGGCAGTATTTAAATTTGAAGTTTGCCTGTTCGCCTGCTGTCTCTATATCTAGTCGGCCAAAGTTCATCATGCTAGAGAATATCCCCTTCTGGGAAGTAGTTACATCTTCGACATTAGCTAGATTAAGCCGTGATTTACTACGGTTAAACAAGCTGTGTTGTATGACCTGTTTAATCTCTTTGTCGGTTAGGGTCAGCTTGCTAGCCCAGTATATTTTACTTGCGAGCAGCAAGAACAATATCGTCAGGGCTAAAAAAACACCCATCACCAGTATTAGCAGAGACCTCTGTGACCCCGACAAGTCAAAAGAGTTATTGGCGCCAAAAACTATCAGTGCCACTCCAACCCCGACACCTATAATCGAATATAGATAAAGAGTTATGAGTCCAAAGGGGTGGCGGCGTATCTCGAATATTACGTTGTCTGGCTTGTTTTTATCCATAGTTAAATTTTACGCTACAAAAGCGATTCTTGCACGTCATCGGGGTCATCTGAAGCCATCTTTTTACCCAAATGCGTGTGAGCCTTAAGGGTCACAATACGCCCCCGCGGAGAGCGCTGGATCATACCGATCTGTAGCAAGAACGGCTCGTAGTAATCCTCGATAGTTGTCGGCTCGTCACCCAGCATAGCTGCTATAGTATTTAGTCCAACTGGACCGCCACTATGATTATCTATGATGGACTCTAGCAGCATGCGGTCGCTGGGGTCGAGACCAAGATGATCGATCTCTAGTAGCTCCATAGCTTGTTCTGCCTTAGGAGCGTCGATGATGCCGTCGCCATTGATGTCTGCGTAGTCGCGCACGCGCTTGAGTAGTCTGTTGGCGATACGCGGGGTCAGCCGGGCGCGTGTAGCGAGCTGTTTGGACGCCTCGGGCTTTATGACGGTGCTAAGTATATTGGCAGAGCGCTCGATAATCTTAGCTATGTCTTCCGGTGAGTAAAACTCTAGGCGGTGGATAATGCCAAATCTGTCGCGCAGCGGGGCAGCCAATGCGCCGGTACGTGTTGTAGCACCAATTAGTGTAAAGCGTGGCAGATCCAGGCGTAAGCTCTTGGCTGAAGGCCCCTTGCCGAGCATAATGTCTAGCTTAAAATCCTCCATGGCACTATAGAGAACCTCTTCGACACTACGGTTAAGGCGGTGGATCTCGTCGATAAATAGTATGTCTCCGTCTTTGAGGTTAGTGATCAAACTAGCCAGATCACCGGCTCTATCAATTGCTGGCCCAGATGTAACCCTTAGCTGGGCACCCATCTCGTTAGCTATGACACTGGCCATAGTCGTCTTACCCAGTCCTGGTGGACCATAAAGCAGTACGTGGTCGAGCGGCTCACCGCGCTTTTTAGCAGCATCTATGGCTAGACGCAAGTTCTTCTTTAGTCTGTCCTGGCCAATATATTCGTCAAATGTTTTGGGGCGCAGACTTATTTCTTCGTGCACGTCTTCTTCTGGTATATCCTCTGCGCTAGCGTCAACAAGTCTCTGGACAGCCATTTTTAACCTTGCCGAGCCTTCAGTGCTAGTTTTATGCGGTCCTCGAGAGGCAAGGAGCTATCTATGCCCTGCAGGGCTGCCGAGGCGTCTTGGGGGCTATAGCCAAGGGTAGCGAGGGCCTGGACTGCCTGATCGCTGGCTGGTGCGGCCCCTAAAAAGTCTGTTGCGCCTTCGCTACTAACTAATCCCACTTTGTCCTTAAGGTCTACAATAACTCTTTCTGCCAAGCGTTTACCAACGCCGCTGGCTGCCTGGATGGTCTTTGTGTCACCAGCAGCAATCGCCTCGCGCAGTTGCGGCTCGCTAGCAACATTCATAACATTTAGCGCCATCTTGGCCCCCACCCCGTTAACGCTAAGTAGCAGCTCGAAGAAGCTCTTTGACTGCTCGCTGCTAAAGCCGTAAAGGTCATGGGCATCCTCTTTAATATGCTCATAAATTATCAGCTGGGCTTCATGCCCAACCTTTAGCGAGCCAAAGGTGTCGTTAGCTACTCGAACACGGTAGCCAACACCTGACACGTCCACGATAACTCCTGCTTCGGACTTATCTGAAAGAATACCTCTAAGTGTTGCAATCATAGTAAATATTGTCCCACAAGCATGCTAATTAGCTTGTTGTTATTTTTAGTGCTTATTTACGGACGCGTCATAGATAGCATCTATTGCACGCGCTAAAGCTTGGTCAAATTCTGACTCTGTCTGGGCATGATTAAGCTCTGCAGCCAGCGCCCTACTATAGCTGGCTATCATATTATTGTTATGACTCAGCCTGTCATTAGCTTCTTTTAGGCTATACCCGCCAGACATCGCAACCATGCGAACTACGTTGGCATGCTTTGATAATTCCAGGTACTGATCAGCCGCTTCTGGAAGGGTCAGCTTGAGCATAACAAGCTGATCTGACTCTAGTGTGTCGAGGTGTCTTGCTAGACTTGCTGTCAACTGCTGTTCAAGCTCGGCTTTGCGCTCGCTGTGGATATCAACTTCTGGCTCGATTATTGGCACGAGGCCTTTGGCGATTATTTGTCTGGCTACCTCAAACTGCTGAGCAACGATCTGCTCTACGCCTTGTTCGGTGCTAGAGTTCTTGATGACAGATCGCATCTTGGTGCCAAATATACCCTTGGTGACAGCCCTGTCCAGCAAGGCATCTAGCTCTGGCATAGGCTTAAGTAGTTGTATGTCTTCGCTCTCATCAGCTAAGCCGCTGTCAATCTTGAGAAATGGCACAACGCCTTTACTCCAAAGATATTCAGCCGTATCTACGCCATCTACTTGGCGCTCCATAGTTTCCTTAAAAAGTATCGCTGCCAAGACCTTATCTTTGGTGAAGCTAGGGCTACTGACAATCCGAGCGCGCATATCCTGCACCATCTTAAACATTTCTTCCTCATTGTTGTAGGCGGTTTCATCTACGCCGTATGCGGCTAGGGCTTTTGGAGTGCTTCCGCCGGATTGGTCAAGGGCTGCAATAAATCCATTTGCACTACGCATTCGCTCTAATTGATCAGTATTCATGTCTGGGCTCTCTTTCTGTTTATAAGCATTAGTATATAACTAAGTTAAGCTACCGCCAATACGTGCAGCTAACTCTAAGCTAATTGGCTTCTGTCGCATTATGGGCCTGAGGGGTCATTGCGGCTATAAGAGCCGCCCCCAGAGCATCGGCTGCATCATCTGGGCTGGGGCGTTTCTTGAGATTTAGCAGCACCCTGACCATTTCCTGGACCTGGGCTTTGTCTGCTTTGCCGTATCCGACGAGCCCGCTCTTGATCTGCAGAGGTGTAAACTCGAGGACCTGAAGATTAGCTTCTGCCAAGCACAGTAATATCACTCCGCGTGCCTGCGCTACAGCTATGCCGGTCGTGATGTTTTGGGAGAAAAAAAGCTTCTCGACACTAGCCATGCTTGGTTTCGTTTCTTTAATAATGTCTGTCAGCTCTTCATAAATAGTCTTCAACCGCAACTCTACAGGCTCTTTGGGGCTCGTCTTGATTACTCCACCGTCTACCAGCTTGTGCTTGAAGCCATCGCTCTCGATGATACCAAAGCCGATCGTACCTATGCCTGGATCTATCCCAAGTATCCTCATTAGACAAAAGCTATTAAGCCGAAGTAGCTAGCGGCAAGCGCTGCTCCGATACCTAGTATCGCAACGTTGCCTAGTAAATTGCGTAATCTTGAATATGCAAAATATAGGACACCGGCAACCGCCAACCATATGGCAGAGTTCTGGATAAACCCGTTCGTGTTAATAGATCCTGCTATGGAGTCGAAGCTTTCGCTTGCTCCGTCAAAACTACCCAGCTCGTCCATCCAGGCAATCGGGAAGCCCCTGGTGCGTACTTCTTCGTTATTAATGTCTGTAATGCCCAGCCTTGCCGTGATGTCGCGGCCCTCAGTGCTAAACAAATTAGTGGGGTCGCTTTCCACAAAGTACGATCCCCCACTTAATAGTAGCGCTAACACTGGCACAAGAATAAACTTCAACATACTTAGCCCTCCTCTGGTTCGAAGTTGGTGTGGACATTAACCACATCCTGCACCTCGTCAACAGCATCTAAGAGCTTCTGCACTTTGGCAGATTTATCGGCATCGACTGGGATAGTGTTTGTTGGCTGGTAAATAAGTTCGGCAGACTCGATATCCAACCCTGCATCTTTTATTTTGCTGCGAACATCATGCAGATCCTTGGGGTCGGTATAGACGTATATTTCGGCTCCGTCTTCGGTGGCATCTTCTGCCCCAGCATCCAAAATAGATAGCATCGCCTCGTCACCCTGGGCTTTGACAACTATTTGGCCTTTTCTCTCGAACAGATACGCGACACTGCCGGGGTCGGCTACGGTCCCCCCGTTCTTGGTTAATGCCGCTTTAACCTCCGGGAAAGTGCGGTTACGGTTGTCTGTTGCACACTCGATAAGCACAGCCACCCCGCCCTGAGCATAGCCCTCATAAATTACTTCTTCGACTGCAGCAGCAGACTTATCCTCGGCACGCTTGAGGGCTTTCTCGATATTGTTTAGCGGCATATTTGCTGCCTTGGCGGTTTCTATGACTGTTGCCAGCGCTGGGTTGGTGTCTGGGTTGGCCCCACCGCGTGCGGCAACCGCTATTTGGTTGCCAATTTTGGTAAATACTGCTCCGCGCTTGGCATCATTGCTCGCCTTATCGCGTTTTATCTTTGCCCATTTACTGTGTCCTGCCACTTTGATATGCCCTCTTCAACTAAGCATATTATACCTCAGACTGGCACCGAGTCCTTGATTTAATCCAGTATGTAATAAGCCTTCTTGTCTTTTGTCTTCTCGCTTAAGATATAGGTGGATAGTACTATGACGCCGTAAACAAATACCATCTGCAGCGCCGTAATCCCAAATGATACCTCTGCGAACGGTGCTTTTGCTAGCGTTTCGGAGACTAGAACCACGCCGTCTAGTAGCTTGCCAGAGAGCAGCGTTACGACCTTAGTGATATAGCTTAGCCCGCTGGCAATATATAGCCCACCGGCCACAAAGCTAAGTAGCATGATTATTGGTACGATCGGTACAACAATCATATTGCTAAGCAAAGAAACAATGCTGACCCGCTGGAATATCCAGAGTATCAGCGGGGCTGTAAGCACAGTCGCCGACAGACTCTCGACCGCCAGCTCTGGCCAGAAGCCCGGCTTGTTGGTGCCAAATAGTCTAGTATTGAGCACCGGGGCTAACATCAATACCCCAAAAAAGGCCGTAAAGGACAGCCACCAACCAAGGTCGAACCAGACATAATAGGGGTCAAACCAACCGGTTGCTGCCGCCGATAAGCTTAGCAGCACTATGGGACGGATAGATCTGCCGAAGTAGCCAGCAGCCAAGCTGAGCCCTACCACCCAGGCTGCACGCACGATTGACGCACTGTTGCCGGCAATCGACAAAAACACACCGACCAAGATAATAGACAGGATGAGCGACTGGAACTTGGACAAGAACTTTAACTGGCGGCGTGTAAAACGCACCAGAACCGTTAGATTATAACCAGACACAGCGATAATATGCGTCAGACCAACCGTGCGCAGTGTATCGTCTAGCTCCTCGCTGATGGTCGTACGCTGCCCTACCAATATCCCGAGCGCTAACGAAGCCTGCTGATCAGTATGAGTGCTAAAAAGCGCTGACGAGTACTGCCGGCGAAAATCCTCCACCCAGCTGCCACTAGCACCTATGATCTCTACCTCAGCAAATGACAGGCTGGCCACCCTATTGGCAAAACCACTGCGTAGCTTGCCTGATACCTGCACGCGCTCGTAGCGGTAAATAGCTGGCTGCGTAAAAGTACGTATACGCACCCGCCCCTTTCTAGCCGCACCGTTTATCGATAGGTCATCTAGCTCGAATTCTAGCTGACCTCGGTCGTCGTAAACCGCGTCTGTTGCCACGCGCCCTTCTATCACAGCATCCGAACCCATTAACGCCTCGATATCTATCAAATTGCTACGCCAGTGATCTGCTCTGGCAAAGCCGGCAATCAACCCTATTAACACAACAGCAAGTAGGGATAAAAGCCCCTTACTTCTAAGTGACAGCCCGAGGGGCAAGAGGGCTATCAGCCAGATTGGCTGATACCAGCCATAAAACTTGGCCAAAAACATCCCCAGCACAAAACAAAATCCACCCACCCATATTAGTGTTGTCCTGCGAAACTCCATCTCTTAAATAATACCTATAGAAAAATGGAATATTTTTAAAAATTGATTAATTATTTAAGTCATCCTCTTGACGTAAAATTAAACACCATCTGTTATATTATCCTTATTAGCTTAGGAGGATCATGCAAGAGATTGAAGCCGTGGAGCATTTTTATAACACTCTCTCTAAAGACTACGACAGAGTAACGACGGAGACACCAGAAACCTGGACGCCAAATCGTTTCCTTTTAGAGATGTTACGAAAGAGCGAATCTACAGCCGAGACACTGCTTGATCTTGGTGCAGGAACAGGGCAGACTATCCAGAATGTCACAGAAGTATATCCGGATATTGAAGTAACTGCTATTGATGCTTCTGGACAAATGCTTTCCGAGATACCTCTTAAAGGTATCCGGGCACAGCTTATCCGTGGAGACATGGTCAAAGAAATAGTGAAACTCCCAGACAATTCGTATAGTCTTGTGGTTGCCATAGGCTGCTTAGAATTTGTAGAAGACTTAAAACCGCTCTTTCAGAACATATATCGTACACTCCAGCCAGATGGTAATCTCTATTTTACTTACGAGCTTTTCTTAAAAGACGCAGATACTGTGCAGTCCACCAGAGAAAACTCTATAGGTTTAGCAAACACCGAAAAAAGGATGCACACCTTCCGCAGAGACTCAAAAGAAATAGACAAATTACTTGCCAGTTCTTCCCTAGAATTAACAGAAAGGCAGCGATTAATCTCTTACTACCGAGCGGATGAGCCTGTTGTCTACGAAATAGTTCATGCAAAAAAGATTAGCTAAAGGAGTGTCTTTGAGGTCGGCCATTAATATTTTTATTGGGCCAAAGACTAACCACTCTATCTAGACAAGAGCTCGGACTATGCCGAATAACGAGATTGCAAGCCAGATAGAATTGAGCGCTATCGGCTGCCAGTCTTTTTTACGCAAAGACGAGGCAATAAGGCCAACAGCCCCAAAAATATTCAAGAGCTGGAACGTAAGAGAGGCTGGCTCGATAGTCTCTATCGTAACCAGGAT
>CAZHOS010000007.1:30736-40117 GCA_964534605.1 uncultured Candidatus Saccharibacteria bacterium | reverse complement strand
TGGTGACCCCACGGAGAATTGAACTCCGATTTCCAGATTGAGAATCTGGCGTCCTAACCGTTAGACGATGGGGCCGTGAAATTTACTGTTATAACTTACACCTTATTTGGCAAATTCTCAATCTGGAAATTATCTTTCAAACAATGCTATTGCTTTTTTATCTATTTTATGTTAAGGTATATGTCTAAACGAGGTAATTTAGTATGCACAAATTCCGCAGAGGATATGTTGCCAGTATTGGCGTTCTTGTAGCTCTGTTTTTTGTGTCTGCAGCAACGCTTGCTGTGGCGGATAGACAGGCTAGAAACAGCACGCTTTTTGCTATTAGCCCTCGTCTTGCTGACACTAACGTAGACTTGGTCCAGAATGTAAGTACACCGGACCCCCAGGACAAGCTAGAGCAACAGGAGGTCGAAACCACCGCCCCTGCAGTATCGACATCAACGGTAGTTGCGTCTTCTACATCTACGTCAACACCAAGCACACCTTATTCACTAACCTACAGTGGGGTAGACAGCGATCTATCCTTCCTGGGCTACAGCCTGTCTTCGCTAAGGTCGCAAGGCATCGAGGTAATGGGGCACAACGGCGCAATACCAAAGCGTTGTTCTTCTGGTCAGACTGGCAGCACATATACCTCTGGGATCGCTATCAAGACCGCTGCCACCTATACGCCCTGTGCAGACGGAGGTCAGCCCATCTACGAGGCATACAGACCTGCAGGGTATTCGTGTGTGGTTATCTACAACCGTCAAAGCCCTGTTAGTCGCGCCATACTAGCCCACGAGATAGGCCACTGCCTACATTTTACTTATGGCCAATACCGTAGTTTCGATATCGACTACAAGCAAATTCGCGACACATCCGGCTATAATCGCAGCCAGGTTAACGAACTGGTGGCCGAAGATTTCATGATCTGCTACCACGGACTGGACACAAACTACGGTGCCGGTAGCTACTACGCTCGCTACGGAGCTGCACGCCCAACCTCACTGCAGTGCGCCCAGATTAATGCCATTGTGAGCGAACACCTTATTCGCTAGTATCATAAGCAGTCAAAAAGCTTATGCTATGATGTTGCAAAACTAGGGGGTCACTGATGCGTATATTGCTGGCAGAGGACGATGACCTGATGCAAGAATTTGTACGACGCTACCTTTGTAGACACGGCTTTCGGGTCGAGATTACCTGCCGCGGAGACGAAGCTCTGCGACTTGCGTCCAACACCAGCTTTGACGCGATCATCCTAGATATCGGGCTACCAAATATGGATGGTCTTGAGGTTTGCCAGGCTCTGCGAGAACAGAATGTCCAAACACCGATCATTATATTATCCGCACGCAGTTCGGAGAAAGACAAGATAAAGGGCCTACGCATGGGCGCAGACGACTACCTAGCAAAGCCGTTTAACTACGAGGAGCTTCACCTGCGCGTCATCTCGCTAACGCGCAGAAGCGGTCAAATAAGTGGCCAGTTCTTGGAGGTGAGGCATCTTTGTATAGACACATCCTCGCGCAGGGTCTGGGTTGGCGAAGATCCTATAAAGTTACGCCCCAAAGAATACGACCTCCTCCTGTATCTCGCCCGTAACTGCGGCTCGGTTCTAAGCCGCAGGCAAATCCTAAATAATGTTTGGGGTGTTGCAGACTATGCCAGCAGCAACCGCGTTGAGTCTTGTGTTAGTCGTTTGCGCAAGAAGGTCGACAGCCCAAAGGGCTTCCACCCAAAGCTAATCCACAACATTAGAGGCGTCGGTTACAGACTAGATTAATACTACGCTTAACAGAAACCTTAATTCTCTTAGCCAATAATTCATACAGGGGTAATTTTTGGTTGCTACATTCTTAGCCAAAGGGGAGGGCAAGAATGCAGCAAAGCAAGTTATTAACGAGAGGGATGCCAGATGCTGGGCAAGCAGCACCTTCGCATCATATAGTAGGCGCCCTTACAACCAAGAATGCCCAAGCACTGACCAACGCGCAAGAGTGCATAGAGCATATTGACTCCTTGCTGCAGAAGCTAGATGTGGAGGTTATTGGGCAACTTAGCCACTCTTTTGGATCCGTAGCCGAGCAGTCAGGTTTTACTGCCTGTATAGGCCTATCTGAGTCGCACATAGCCATACACACCTGGCCAGAACATGGCGCTGTCGAGCTAGACGTGTATCTATGCAACTACCTGCAGGATAACCGACAAAAATGTCGCGACATATTCGATCAGATCTGCGACTATTTTGCGCCCCAGAAAGTCTATGCCGATACCGTCAAAAGGCCTGCCTACTCGCTATGAGGGGCTTTGTCGACCTTGTAGAAGAAGGTCCGCTGCTAGCAGACAAAGGCTCTGGACTATCCGTAGACCTAGTCCGCAGAGCAGATGAGCAAACAATCCACAAACTGCAAGCAGTTGCTGTGCGTACCTTTAGGGGGCTAAATCGATCGGCCGCAGCCCGGCAATGCCCTACAAAAAGCGAGTTCGACAGCTCCATGCGCAACCCAAATATAATCAAAGCCATATGCAGTAGCGGTCATGGCAAGGACTTTAAGCCACGTGGCTTAGTGCAGATATTCACAGATCCTGGTGACATTGCCTGGTTAAATACCGAGTCGCTACGCAGACACTATTGCCCCGACCCTAACAAAAACACGTTTCTATACATAGGGATGATAGCCATAGACTCTGGCGGCGGGGGTGTGCGTGCTGTCGGTAACGTCCTAGAGGGACTCATCGACTACGCTAGCGATATATTGTCAGAGCATAACGAGTCGCTACGACTGGGCTTAAGCTGCTGCCAGGCAAATGACCCCCGGTTGTTCATGCTGCTGCAGCGGTGCATCAGGCGCAAGGTCCAGATAAAGAGGCTGGCCCACCACGATATGGTGGCCATTGATCCTAGCCAGCAAGCAACGAGCCTCCAGGACAACAGCTCTTTGGGTACCCGCGAGGAGTCCGACTGGCTATCTTATCCTGGACCCCAGCAGCCAACCTGGCATTTATCTAAGGACATAGACTGGTTGCGTACAGACCTAGCCCAAGCCCATCCACACTACCTAAGCGGATTAGCTGGCGCCGATATCGATAACGATAAAGAGCTGCAGCGAGCAGTAGCTAGTCGCTGCCACAACGGGGCAGGGGTCTTAGCAGATGTGCCACGGTTTGTCCGCGCTGGGTCCACCTTCTTGCAGAATAAATCCTACCTCGTAGACTCGCAAGTATTTGCCAGCCTGGAACATACAGATGTAAGCTAGTCCTATGCTACTGCAAGTATTTGGGGCTTTAACCATAGCTCTGTCCGTTATGGTAGGGCTTATTTTGCTGCTCAACAATAATCAGTCTAAGCTCAACCGAGCAATGACGGTTGTTTGTTTTTGCTCATCGGCATGGGTGCTATCCAATACTCTATCGGCAACTACAAGCGGCGGCGTGATAACCGATGTATCGACATCTCTGATTACACCAACTTCATTATTCTCAGCGTGGTCCTTTGTGCTTTTTGCAAGCGTATTCCCGAGGGGCGTCAGCCAGCAAGCTAAGATTACACCAAAACATTTCTTGGTGCCCGTGATCGCACTGTCTTCGTTAGCGTTCAGCGATCTGAACGTCCAAATAACCAGATCAGAGACCGGAACAACGTACGAGCTTGGTCCAATCTACCCTTACTACGTGCTGCTTCTGCTTGGTTTATCCGTATATGGGTTCTACTTGCTGGGGGCAACATATAGGCGGTCGGTATCCTTGGAGCGCACCCAGACAAAATACTTACTACTAGCTTCGGGGTTCAGTATCTTACCGGCTATATTTACGGGTGTAATCCTGCCGCTGCTGGGTAACGATTCTCTCTGGGATTATAGCTCTATATCCTTTGTATTAATATGGACCTTCACGACCTACACCATACTTCGGCACAAGCTTTTTGATGTACGCCTTTATGCCGTTAGATTCTTGGCTTACGCACTGACACTGGGTGTGCTGACGGGGCTCTACGCACTGCTTGTCTTGTACGTCAACAACCAGGTGGCTGGCGAGAATGACGATTACAACCAGTTGATTAACCTTGTCTTTATTGTCGTAGCTGTAGGCTTGTTCAACCCTCTAAAGAGAGTTTTTGATGCACTAACATCTAGGCTCTTTTACAGAAGCGCACTCGATAAAAACGCCATGCAGAGCGAGTTAAACGAGTCTCTTAGTGCAGAAGTAGACATTAGCAAAATATCGGATATTAGCCTGCGCATCATAACCAAATACTTCGCGGCTAGCAGTGCTGCTCTGCTTGTAAAAGATGGCCTCAAAGGCCGTCCGCGTATAAAGAGGGTTGGCGCAAGCAAAACAAAGATCACGACCGCAAAAATAAAAGAATTAGAAAAATCTATGGGCGCTCGCAGCGCGCTGAATATTGACGAGCTATATAGTAGTAACCCAGACCATAAACACCTCCGGTCCCTTAAAGCATCTGTGGCTTGTAGAATCTCTAGCCACGATCTATCTGGCGTCCTAATACTCGGCCATAGACAAGACGGATCAGCCTATTACCCCAGAGACTTACAGGCACTCCAGACAGCCTGCCATACTGTTTCGCTGGCTCTTGGTAATGCCAGTAAGTTCGAGAAGCAACTTCGCTTTAACAAAAGGTTAAGGCGCGAGGTATCTAGTGCGACTGCCGATCTAAAACAACTCAACCAATCGCTTGAACAAAGCAACCAGGCCAAGAGCGACCTGATCTCTACCGCCTCGCACCAGCTAAAACCACAGGTGACTGCTAGCCGGGGATTCATAGAAATGCTGCAGAGACATAACGACTCCCAGCTCGATACAGAGGCTAGGCAGCTATTAGAGCTGGCCGGGGAAGGGCTGCGCAGGTCACAGAGCATTGTTGTCGACATGCTAGGTTCTAGCCAGATTGATTCTGGTGGCCTGGTGCTAAATATCGCCACCCACCCTGTCGATATAAACGATCTGGTCAAGACAGAGGTCGGGCTACATGACAACCATGCAAAACGTAAAAACATACATTTCGTTATTCTGCAGTCTAAACAAAAGCCGAAGCTGCATATAGACGAGCTAAAACTAAAAGAAGTTTTGGCAAACTACCTCTCTAACGCTCTGGTCTACTCGCCTCCAAACAGCACTATCGAAATAAGCATAGAGCTAATCGATGCATGCGTAGATATCAGTGTCAAAGACCAAGGCATCGGGGTGGGCAGCAAAGACTCCGCCAAGCTATTTAATAAGTTCTTTCGGTCCGATAAGGCCCGCAAGGCCCGGCCCCACGGTACTGGCTTGGGACTGTATATATCCAAGCAAATAATCAAGCTTCATGGTGGCGAAACCTATCACAAAAACAACCCTTCAGGGCAAGGTTCTGTATTTGGTTTGCGACTACCAATAGATTAGTCTGCTTCGTCGGCAGAAGGCAGCTCGATACAGTAACCAAAACGCCTAATGCAGCGTATTACAGGTGTGTTTGGAACATCGGCAGCCGCCAGTCTTTCTCGCAGAGACTTAACACAGACGGGCAGCCGGGTACTGGCGTGCTGGTGACCGACACCCCAAGTTGTATGCAATAAATCACTCTTGCTGACTCCTTTGCCGCTCCGCTGCATAAGACATAGCAGTAGGCCGTATTCTTTAGGCCTTAAGGGGACATGTTTTTCTCCCAAAGTAACTACACGGGACTCAGGGTCGATCGTCATTGGCCCAAGACTCATGCTCTTATTACTTCTTCGTCCGAGCTTGCGACGCGTAATTGCCCGCAGACGAGCTGTCAGCTCGTCGTACCCAAATGGCTTGACCATATAGTCATCGGCACCGGCATCAAGGCCTTCTATGCGGGCCTGTTCGGTATCCTTAGAAGAGAGCACGAGTATTGGTGTCTGCACGCCAGCGGCTCGAACGTCTTTGCATACATCAATCCCATTTAAGCCCGGCATAACGACATCTAGCACGACGGCATCGTAACGGCTACCTATAATTTTAGAGTAAGCCTGCAGCCCATCATTTACGGCTTCGACTTCGTGACCGTCTCTACCAAGAGACCTACTCAAAAATTCAATCAATATTTCTTCGTCGTCCGCAACAAGTATCTTCATAGTCTATCTTTGGGTTAGCTTTAATAATATAATTGCATATTTATCAAACTTTTTCAGCTCTTACGTAGGTTTTTTAAATAATTTTTAAAAAACCTACGTACTGGAAGATCATTTCAAGACCACCGTAATTCTAATTGCAATCAGAGGTCTTCTAAGGGATAATTAGCTAGTAAACATAAGCAAAGTGGGCACTGCATACCTAAATGTTTGGTTTTGGAAAAACAAAAGAAACTGACGCTACCGAGACAACGACCGAAAAGTCGCTCGACATAAACGAAGAGAGCATCAACAAAATCATCCTACAATCGATCGAGGATGGCGTATTTTTGGTGGACGCTAATGGAACCATTGTCTCTTTTAACCAGGGTGCCCAGAAGATTACTGGTTGGCAAGTAAAAGATGCCATCGGCCTTAACTACGCCTCTATCCTCAAGTTCATAGACAGCAAAGGGCAGGAGTATGCCGAAGAAGATCACCCGATCAACCGCACGATCTTAACAAAGCAAACTATCAGGGACAACTCTGTAGAAATAGTCACTCATAGCAAAAAAAGCCTGCCGGTGTTTATAAGTGTATCTCCAATTATCGCCGAGTCAGGCGAGACTAACGGCGTTGTAGGTGTCTTCCGCGATGTTAGCAAAGAACGTAGCGAGGAATCACAGCGTGCAGAGTTTATCAGTACCGCCAGCCACGAAATGCGAACGCCCGTGGCAGCCATCGAAGGCTATTTGGCGCTTGCCATGAACGAAAATGTAGCCAAAATAGACACCAAAGCCCGCGAGTATCTGGCCAAAGCCCATACCAGCACACAGCACCTCGGCAAGCTCTTCCAAGACCTCTTAACTGCCGCCAAAAGCGAAGACGGCCGCCTTACCAATAACCCAAGGGTAGTCGAGATGTCGGCCTTTATCCAAGAAGTGGCAGACGCCAACAAATTCGTTGCCGAAAAGAAAGGCCTCGTAGTAGAGCTGCTGCTCGGATCCCAGCAGGCCCAGCTTGGCGCTCCAGGTGCCCAGCAGCCCTTAACACCGCTATATTACACCCATATCGACCCCGACAGAATGCGCGAAGTGGTCACCAACCTATTCGACAACGCCGTTAAATATACAGAAAGCGGCAAAGTCACCTTCGCTCTCACCGGTGACGAAAAGATTGTACAGATCAGAGTTAGCGATACCGGGCCAGGCATCCCGGCCGAAGACATCCCGCACCTGTTCCAAAAGTTCTACCGTGTAGACAACTCAGCAACCAGATCTGTAGGCGGAACCGGATTGGGTCTATTTATTAGTAAAAAGATCGTAGAGCTCTACCAGGGTCGTATATGGGCAGAAAGCGAGCTAGACAAGGGCAGCACCTTCTATATTAACCTACCTAGAATATCCACCAGCCGAGCACAGCAGCTGCTAGCCCAAGAAGCTGCCAAGCCCAACGCTGTTCAATCTACTCAAACCGGCTTTTAGCACTAAAGTGCTCATGGTATAATTTATCCAACATGCAAACTAACTCTAATCAGGAATAAGACTATGGCCCAAAAAGTAATGCTCGTAGAAGACGACAACAACCTACGCGAGATCTACGGAGCACGCCTGCTTGCCGAAGGTTACGAAATAGTAGCCGCCTCCGACGGGGAAGAGGCCCTCGCCATGGCCGTTAAGGAAAAGCCAGACCTTATTATTAGTGACGTTATGATGCCCAAGATCAGCGGCTTTGATATGCTAGACATCCTGCGCTCCACTCCAGAGACAAAGGATGCCAGAGTCATCATGATGACAGCCCTCAGCCAAGCAGAGGACAAAGAGCGCGCAGACAAGCTCGGTGCCGACAAATACCTTGTTAAGTCACAAGTAACTCTCGAGGACGTTGCCAGAGTCGTACACGAGCTCTTAGACGAAGGTGGAAGCTCCGCTGCTCCAGCAGTTGCCGCAGCAGGCACTGTAGCGGCAACAACGGCTGCAGCTGCCGTTGCACCAGAACCAGTCGCAGCTGCTCCGGCCCCGGCACCAGCACCAGCAGCAGATCCTGTCGATATCAACGACCAGCCAGCCAGCGACCCAAGCCTAGACGGACTAGAATCTCTTAATGTAAATGCCCCCTCAGCAGATCCTAAGCCAGCCGCAGCTCCCGAACTAACCGCTCCAGCAACACCTGCACCAGAACCAGTCGCAGCTGCTCCGGCCCCGGCACCAGCAGCAACGGACTCACCGGCTGCTCCAGCAGCCACCCCAACAGCCGATCCAGCTGCTCAGGCCGTATCAGCCTCTGACGAAAAAACAGAGATAACAGAGCAAATCGAAGAAGCCATCACCAGTGCAGACGCTACCCCTCCGGCACCTGCCGAACCTATCACTGTAGCTGAGCCTCCTTCGACACCTCCTGTAAGCGAAGGTGTTGTTATAGAGCCTTTAGCAAAGCCGCAAACAGACATCAACGAGCTAGCCGCTAAAGAAGCCGTCGCGCCAGCCGCGCCTCAACCAGGCGACGTTGCAGCTCCAGGTAGGCCAGCAACCACACCGGCGCCACCTACGGTTACGGACACACCCGTAGATCCCAACTCCATCGCCCTCTAGCACATCGGTAGCCACCGGGCATATATCGGGTACAATAACTCTATGAGAATCAATAAATATCTTGCTTACAGATATGGCTGCTCGCGTCGTGGGGCAGATCAAGCTATCGAGCGAGGTGAGGTGTTCGTTAACTCTCAGCCAGCCAGTGTTGGGCAAGAGATTAGCGCAGAGCAAGACACGATCATCTGGCCAGGACACACACCGATCAAAAAGCAAGGTACAACCATAAAGCTGCACAAACCAACAGGCTACGTTAGCAGCCATGAAGGGCAGGGCAGCAAGACCATTTATGACCTACTGCCTCCAGAATATCAGCACCTCAAGATAGCGGGCCGACTCGACAAAGACAGCTCTGGCCTTATGATTCTCAGCGACGACGGCAATCTTATACAAGAGCTATCTCACCCCAGTAACAACAAAATAAAGGTGTACCGGGTAACGCTACACAAAGAACTGCAGGATGCCGACATTAAGAAGCTGATGATTGGCGTAGACATAGGCGATCAGCAGCCAAGCAGAATGTCTGTTAACAAGCAAGAAAAGCGCTACGTGGTAAGCCTAGAAGAGGGGCGTAACCGCCAGATTCGCCGCAGCTTCAGCGCTTTAGGTTACGAAGTAAGAACGCTCCACCGCACACAAATAGACAAAACCCACCTAGATGACCTAGCCTCAGGCGAATACAAAATAATGTAACTAAAAACTTGTCAATACCTGTCAACAGAGGTAGAATA
>CAZHOS010000007.1:27766-30636 GCA_964534605.1 uncultured Candidatus Saccharibacteria bacterium | reverse complement strand
AATACAAAATAATGTAACTAAAAACTTGTCAATACCTGTCAACAGAGGTAGAATATATCTAACCATGATAAAAAATCTATATGCAGGCAAGATGTTCCAATGGCTAAGCTAAGAGTGTTCTGGCTTAAACATTTTCGAGCTGCTCACTTGGAGCTCTTTTGGAATTTTATCTGCGGAGCGCAAAGGAGGTGCACACATAGTGCTCCGACTGCGTACCGTAAAGATAAAATATCCAAAAGAGCCCAAGAAGGTACCTACCACAAGCCACTTGTTTGCTTGAGTGGAGGTGTCTGGTGAGTCGCTCGAAAACGCCGATTATTGCTATTGTTGGCCAAACCAATGTAGGTAAAAGCTCTCTATTCAATGTCTTCCTGGGCCGCAGAGAGGCTATCGTTGCGCGCGAAGCCGGAACAACACGCGATTCTATTACCGCATTAGTCCAGTTTGGCAGCAAACCTGCCTGGATCGTTGATACTGCAGGTGTGAAGGACCCCGAGGACGACTTCGAGGCGACTATCCAGGAGCAGATCGAGCAAGCAATCGATGCCGCCGACATGATAGCCGTCACTATACAGGCAGACTTAAATATCAGTGACGACGATCGTCGTCTAGCCAAATCTGCGCTAAAGAGCAAGAAGCCGGTAATACTGCTGGTCAACAAAGCCGACAAAGCTCACCGTGCTGCCGCAACGTATTATCAGCGCCTTGGCATCAAAGATATCTTCCTTACTAGTGCCACCACCAAAGAAGGTATTGGCGACCTTGAGGACTACCTTGCTAAGCACCTGCCGGCCAGCAGCATGAAGCGTGACGATAGCAGCCGTCTACGCATTGCTCTGCTTGGGCGCCCAAATGCTGGCAAGAGCGCCCTGTATAATACGCTCGCCAAAAAACAGCAGGCCGTTGTGTCTGAGCGCGCTGGTACAACCCGTGACGTTAACCGCACGGTTGTACGCTACCATGGCCAAGAAATCGAGCTATTGGACACAGCTGGCATCCGCCGCAGCGGCAAAATAGAGCAGGGGATCGAGAAGTTTTCGGTCCTGCGTAGTCTGAGAGCAATAGAGGAGGCCGATGTCTGCTTGCTGTTATCCGACGCTAACGAGCTAGGTGTCGTTTTGGACCAAAAAATTGCCGGCATGGTCAAGCAAGCTGGCAAAGGTCTGGTGCTGGTTGCCAGCAAGTGGGACACCGTCGAAAAAGACGCCTACACACGCGACGCGCTTGCCCCAAAAATTCGTCATTACTTTGACTTTGTACCGTGGGCGCCACTGATATTCACTAGCTCCGTTACAGGACAAAATGTCAGCAAGCTGTTCGAACTAGCCCAAGACATACAAAAGGAGAGGCAAAAAAAGCTCAAAGACAGCGAACTTAACCGTTGGCTAAAGAGGATGTGCATCAAACATCCGCCAGCTGGGCTCAAAAACACCCACCCGCGGCTAACATACATTACCCGTATAGACGAGTACCCAACCCCGACATTCAAGATATTCGGCAGCGACATGAAGTTCCTACACTGGAGCTACAAACGCTTCTTAGAGCGCGAAATGCGCGAAGCCTACGGCTTTGACGGTACCGCAATTTATCTAGACTTCATTGAGAAAGATCGCAAAGACTACAAAAATGACAAATCTTGAGCAAAGCCCTATCGGCGTTAGGTCTATTGATATCCCTTCAAGACTTACAGCAATGCTTTTAGAAAAATCTAGAGAGAATAATTTTACATTTAAGCCTAGTGCACATAGAGCACGTATAGACTTCTTAACGGGTGAATTTGAACCACATCTTAATTGCATAGGCTTTGCTCGCTACATATTAGGTATGCTGAGTTATGTTAACGAGCTACACCCTGACATACACATAGCAAGCATCGAGCGTTACACAGAGGCAGACCAACAAGAGCCATATCATGCGTCGGTAGCGGTCATTAATCCTTACAGGAAAATGTGCTCGGCTATTGACCTACAAAGTAGTGGTCCCAGAACATCCCACATAGAAGTGGGGCACTCTAGAGGTCCTATGGAACAAGTGCGTAATTTTTTAGATTCGTACACCAGGCAAAAGCTCTCAAATAACAGTCCGATTGCATGGCAGCTGGGTGCCAACACACCTCTCGCAACAGGCAGCAGGCTACCAAAGGAAATACTAAACGGTAAGGCTAAAGAGTACATCCTTGCCACCTCAGGAGAAGACGTATTTGACTGGGAACCTATCTGGAAATGGGTATAATGTACTGCAATGGCAATAGTAGTAAAAAAATCTGACGAGAATCTAGACGTCGCCTCACTATACACATTAGGCAAAGAAGATACAGTTATCTTTGTGGGTCTGGGCAATCCTGGGCCAGAATACGACGACACACGCCACAATATTGGCTTCGAGGTGCTAGATGCCTTTGCGGCAGCCAGCGATCTAGCCAACTGGGCAGATAAGACAGACCTACACTGCCAGCTAGCCCACGGCCTGGTTGGTGGCACCAAGGTGTACCTGGTCAAACCAACGACATTCATGAACAACAGTGGCAAAGCTGTGCAGGCCGTCCTGAGCTTCTACAAACTGTCCGATGCAGACGTCACCGTTGTGCATGACGAGATAGATCTAGACCTAGGTACAATCCAAGCCAAGCAGGGTGGGGGAGACGCCGGTCATAATGGCCTCAAGCACATCACGCAAGTAATCGGCCCAGACTACAAGCGCCTGCGCATAGGCATAGGCCCCAAGCAGCCTCAGCAGATGGACCTAGCCAACTTTGTACTACAAAAGTTTAGTAAAACTCAACAAGACAATTTGCAGGCAATTATCAAAGAAGCCTCCAGCATGCTCGGCGAAGCCACCGCCACAGACCTCGGCACCCAATCCAGAAGCGC
>CAZHOS010000007.1:21606-27666 GCA_964534605.1 uncultured Candidatus Saccharibacteria bacterium | reverse complement strand
CCAGCATGCTCGGCGAAGCCACCGCCACAGACCTCGGCACCCAATCCAGAAGCGCTCTACTTTAAAATCTATAGACCCCTGTTCACTGCTTCTAGCTGCAGCCTGTCTCTCAGCCTGTCTTTTAAAGGAACCGTTAAGCGACCTAGTGATCCAAAAGCATAAATATAAGGCGCTGTGATAGCTCTTGGCTTAGAAGCATGACCTCCACCAAGCAGGTAAGAAGATCCTATCCTTTCAAAATACATTCTCTCTGCCATTACTCGGCGCCTGTGAGGATGCCAGTACCGCTCTAGCTGATCTGCACAGGAATCGCAGAAGAGAATCGGCAGATCTTCCCCAAAACAACTGGCGTTCATCCGACACGGAAGAGCATTGCAATGTTCTTGGTTTTCAGACCCCAGTTTATGGTCAAGCCTGACAAATCCATTAGAGTGGCATATCTCATGCTGCGTAATATGGCTAATACCCTCCGTCAGCATTGGCCCACCGTCTTGCACAACCTTCACCATACTCAAACCTGAACCGAAAAGGGCAACGCCTCCTGTTTTCTTTTTACTTAACTCTAGACTCGTCAGAATTACATGCAAAAATGTTCTTTTATCAAAATTTCTAGTCCCGAGAGTCTCTAAGGTAGGGGCGCGACCTGTACTCGTAGACGGATGCTTTAGCCTAGAAACCATATTAACCACTATCGGGCCAACTATCTCTCCTAGCTCACCAATCCCATCACAAGCAGCATCGACCTGCTCTGCCGACACATCACCAAGCCGATAAATATTAGCGCTATTTTTCATCTCTAAACCTAAAAAAGCCTCTCAGCTGGTCCTCTGGTTTCCTCTGGCTGCTCTACTTGAGCTTTAGCATCCGCCCTATTCGCACCACCACGCCTCTTGCGCATTGTGACTGGTACGCCATTAGCATCGCTCAGTAGGCTAGGGTGGTTCTTTTTTATAGACCTCAGAGTCTTTTCTGCCGAGAATATTACATGCTTTGGGTTAGGTCCGTAACAAGCTTGGCAGACTGCGCAGGCGCCTTTTAGCTGAACATTATACGGGTCGTACTCTCTATCTTCGTCTTCTGCAGCCTGTAGCTCGGCTAAGTGCTGATCACGGATAGGCTCGTTAAGGTCCAGGTACTTGCGGCTACCGTCCCGCGGACTTATGCGGCCATAGGGGAACTCTTCTGGACAAATAATAATATCCGGGTAGTTATAGCGCATCGACCCGCTATCGTCCAGCTCCGGGGTAGGGAAGTTATCTATATCAAAAGGCCGTTTTATGAGCCCGGCAAACACTCGTGCCAGGTTGATCCCCATATCGAAGTCGATTCCCAGGAAGGATAAAGATATTTTATCGCCGTACTCGTCATACATCTGCACTGCGCGCTGGTAATTATCGGGGTCAATGCTGATATAAACATTTAGGTTGGGTGTGTCTATGAGCGTAGGCAGCGCATTCACCTCCTCGGTATATGTGCGCGTATATACAGTTGCGCTAAGGGCAAAGTCAGACTGCTCGTCTTTTGTAAGCCTGCTGACGGCCCTCATAGCATCGGCAATTGCCTGGGCCGTCTCTTGGTCGGCTATGTCGCCGGCCCAGTTAAAGCGAAATATTCTGTCCCTCTGTGCTACTCCACGGCGTATGCAATGCTCGTTATAATTAAGCAATTGGACGACTATCGTAGCGGTCTTTTCTTCTAGGCTGGCCTCCTGCCAACTAGCAAAATTCTCTTTCATCCTTTTACCAATACTGGCCTTTGACTGCTCGGCATTTATCGAGTAGCACCCAGAAGAGCAAAAATCAGTCGCCCCTGGACAGCTGTTATCGGGCCCCGACGCAAAGCCTATCGCTGCCCCGACCAAATCTACATCAGCGCGCTTACCTTCGTCCAAGCGATACCTCGACACCGGGCTAATCTTGCGATTAGTACTGCGCCTAAAGACTTCGTCCCTAAGAGCTTGGTCAAAATAGCCTTTTAAGGCTCCATCGCCAAGAACCCTCTCTATATCAGGCTTCAGGTGGTAATTCTCGTGCTCCAAAAGTTTAAGTACTGACGGCATATTCAAGCTATATATTCTCTTTAGTGGTGCGATTACGCAAGCATAAGGGCGGTGAAACTCTAGCTATTTCTACGTTTTGGACCGGGGTAGTCATTTGGGGGAGTGTAGCCCGCACGTAGCTCCTGTGCGCTGTCAAAACATGCCTGCATGGCGACACTGAGGCGAGCAGCTTCTTGACTAATGATATCCCTAGTTTCTGCAGAGTCTTTCATGATGTCAATTCGAGGAGTGTAGAGCGGCGCACCTGCAAAAAGATGAACCCCTTTACTTGGATCCGGCCTGTCGTACTCTGCAAGGCCGGCGATGCCAAGGGGCATAATTGGATAACCGCTCATCATTGAAAACCTAATTGCACCTGTCTTTACGCCCTGGATCTCTTTTGGATTAGCATCTTTGAAGCGCTCTTTTGTCGTACGCACACGCGTACCCTCTGGGTAAATGCAGGTCGGAGCATCATACTTTCTGGCAAGCCTATGATTCTGCTCTAGTAATCCTTTGACATCTGGGTTGTCTCTGTCGATAAATATACCCCCCAAACTCGGCAAGATAAAGCTGGCGTAGGGGAAAGATCTGATCAACTCTTCTTTCATAGGAAAAATCGTAAAATTAGCACCCAAAATATCTCGCCCAAACATATGAGTGTAGGGGATATCATTCCAATTACGATGATTCGGCGCCAAGACAACCTCTGTCGACCAGTACTCAGTGCCCGGACCATGGTAGTGGGGCTCCCCATAATATAGCTTCAAGCCAGCTTCGTAAGGAGCGCGAATTGGATTTAGTACCCACCTTCGAAGACGCTGATCCCACAAATGGTGATTAGGCCGCAATGCCTTTCGACCCGTAAGCGTAATTTTTGATTCATCAACGCTAGTTAGTGGGGCAGGCTCATGATTCATAACTATAGTCTAAACCACCAGAATAAGCCGCCAAAGCATAGCCGTCTTCATATTTTTGACATTTGTGAACATTGATAATAAAATTTAATAACTGCTTCTGCGGTGGACGTTAAAAACTAGTGATATTGAAGCATTCTCTTTTACGAGGGGCTATGTGTCCTGCCGATAGTCGGTGTGATACACAGCTTCTCGTAATTTGCGAGATGATAAACCTCTCCTTTGTGATCCTAAAACACGCTTCTGGCGTGCACGGTGCAAGGAGACTGCTAAAGGGCCTGGTCGGCCTGCAGAATACCCAGCAAACCCAGTTGTCGAATCCGATGACCATGACAAAAGCTGAAATGGGTGTGGAAGCCCAAGTAATCTCTGACTGTAGCGCCTGGGTGCATGCTACATAAGAGGGTAGGATATAAGGTGCCAACCCCTAGTCCTTCTTAAATTGGCCCGGGCCAAGGGCCATGAACCAGAGAGCCCACAAGCTCTCGCTTTGCAGCTATCGCCCTGCAAGCATAAGCCCAGTCGATGACTGAGTGCAGCCCGCACCTGGAGTTATGTGAACTCTAGCTAGCAGGTAGGTGAGGTATGTTGCGACAGGCGCTTAGGCGCCGCGTCAGAAATGGCTTAGCACATACCGATGAAGCCGGGGTACGTCCCCGTCGTCGACCAGCGGGCCGAGGCACACAACCTCTGCCCGCTGGTCATCATCACCACATCACTAGCAAAAACGTCCAATGGATCTCATTACTCGAGATCCATTTTTACTTTTATAGCTACCCCCGCCATTACACGCTCTCCCAGATTATTGCTTTTTTTATATTTTATGGTAGTATATATCTAGTGTAGAGACCGTTCTACGCACGTGGCTCTGTCACATTCACAACAAGGAGTCGTCATGACTATCGCGCATGGAGGCAAGTTTCAGATCAAGCATTGGAGGTGGAATAGCACGGGTCGAACCGCTGCAACAATTACTATCGATGGTTTGAGTTCGGAAGAAATCGAGAAGACCCTTGGGCCACACTTCGACAACGCCGGCATGACAAAGCGCAGCGCGACAGAGGAAGGCCTAATTTACGGCTTACCCCCAGATGCACAGGCAGTTTCAGAAGCTCAACTGATTGCCCACGGCGCAAGTGCTTACGCTGCCTATGTGTACTCTCTAGAGAACGCACCAGTTGGCGCCTAAACGGAGCGCAAGCTCCAAAACCCTCACCAAGAGGGCAAAGCCCCGGTCATTACGACCGGGGCAACTACTTTTTATAACTATTTAAAAGCCGGCTCAAAGCGGTCTTTTGCGCTCAGCTTGAGTGCAGCTTGGAATTTTTGGAGCCACCGCCGTGGTCGCACACGAACGGTACATTGATTCTAAACACGGCTTTCTGGGCACCATTCGAGTCATATTCGTTAGTTCTTGGTGAGGACACCCATCAACCAAGCATATTATTTGTTGGATTTACTCCGATAAATAATATTCCGCTTTGAGAGAGGGATCCCCGGAATGCCAAGCCTGGCATCCCGCGGCTAAGGGGGAGAAGTTCTTCCCCTTACATCAATTAAAAAGAGCCTCTAGAGGGGGTGGGCACCGCTAGAGACTCATTTCAACGCCCGAGAAAGCAGTCCACCACCGACTGCTCTCCGGCTATAAATTCACCCTTCAACCCACCTTGAATGGTCCTTTCAATCACATGCAAGCATGTAAGGGCCCACCAAAAGGTATGTAACACTATCAGCCTAGACTCAAGTAAGCACGAGTAGGGAAGTGCGGTTAAAGGGGTTAGTTTGATTTAGAACGCCGTCACCTCAAGGGGTGATAGCCAAAGAATACGTGGAGGGTAGTAACGTACGGAGTCCGAGGACTCCAAATAGGCACGCTCTAAATCAATCTAACATTGAATGTTAAAATGGGGGGGTATAAGGTACATAAAGTACTGGTTAAACCAATACTTTCATGAACTAATTTAGCATAAAGTTGACATATAGTCAATACCTATCACATATTTTATGAATAAAATCAAAGTACTTACGCTTAAAGCACCCTCAGCCAAACTACTAAGGCAATTACACAAGCCTCCTTCTGAGCTATATATAAAGGGCGCGTATAGCCCAGATAAGCCGTCTCTAGCGGTCGTTGGCAGCCGCAAACCAACCAGTTATGGCCGTAAAGTAGTCGATAGCCTGGTATCCGGACTGCGTGGCTATGAGGTACAGATAGTGTCAGGGCTAGCACTGGGCGTAGACATGCTGTCGCACCAAGCAGCTTTGACCAACAATCTACAGGCCTGCGCAGTACTGCCGTGTGGTATCGATACTGTCTATCCGCGCTCACACGCTGGCCTAGCACAATCGATACTAAGGGCAGGGGGATCTCTCGTCAGCGAATACAGCGGCGACACCACGCCCAAGAGGCACTCCTTTATAGAGCGCAACCGCATTATCGCGGCCCTCAGCGACGCAGTCCTCATCCCAGAGGCAGCCCTCAAAAGCGGCAGCATGCACACCGCTAACTTTGCGCTAGAGCTCGGACTAACCGTCCTAGCAGTACCTGGTCCCATAGACAGCTCGCTTAGCCAGGGCACCAACACGTTAATATCCAAGGGCGCCACGCCTGTACTATCTGCCGAGGATATCTTGGAGGCGCTGAGCATAGCGGGGGAGCCCAAACAGACCAAGCTGATGTTCGATAGCCCCCAGCAGCAACAAATCTACGCCTACCTGAAGGACAGCGGCAGCTCAGATACAGGCATACTAGTCAAAAACCTAGGGCTACCGGCAAGCGAAGTCCAAAGCGCCCTCAGCCTCCTAGAACTAGAGGGCACCATAGCCTGCTCAGCCGGTCAATGGTATCTTAAATGACTTCTATTAGCTTTTTATCAAAAAAATGTTATTATATTACTAGTGAGAAATCACGTACATTCACAGGTGCGTAAGGTCTGACTGGGATCGATGTCTCGATAGCAGTCAGATCTTACGCTAATGGTAGCGTTTTGTGGTAAATGCTTTGTGGACCGTGCTTAGCCTCAGAGGCCGAGCGTACCCAGAGCAGACTACGAACTAGAGGGAAGAGCCCTTAAGATCACAGCAGAAAGGTGGCATCATGCCACA
>CAZHOS010000007.1:0-21506 GCA_964534605.1 uncultured Candidatus Saccharibacteria bacterium | reverse complement strand
GCTGCCCTGATGGGCATGATCTGGGTAGCTTTCACTGTGGTATTTGCGGCAGCAATGTTTGTCAGTGCCGCATCTACTGCAGCTAGCCTTGTGGGGGCCTCGGCCTTCACGTTGCTGCTGAGCGTACTGATCGCTCGAGCTGCTCGGACCTAAACGCTACAAGTCCTGTGAATTTGCCGCACCCCACTTGGGGTGCGGCTTTCGCATTTATGGGCAGTTTAAGACTCAACTATTGACAGGGTGTGATAACATTAAATCCGATGAAAAAATTAAGCGCTAGCAACACTCTCGCCACTAAATCAACTACTCAAGAGGTCTGCCTTGTCTAAATATCTCGTTATTGTAGAGTCACCAGCAAAAGCCAAGACAATCGAAAAATACCTCGGTAAAGACTACAAGGTTGCCAGCAGCTTTGGGCATATCCGTGACCTGCCGTCAAAAGGCATGAATGTCGATATAGACAATAACTTCGAACCCAACTACGAGGTATCTAGCGAAAAGAAAAAGGTTGTGTCAGAGCTGCGCAAGCTGGCCAAAGCATCAGACGAAGTTATCCTAGCAAGCGATGAAGACCGCGAAGGAGAGGCGATCGCCTGGCATCTGTGCCATGCGCTCAAGATAGACCCCAAGACCACCAAGCGGATTGTCTTCCGCGAAATTACTAAGTCGGCCATAGAAGACGCTGTTAAAGATCCTCGCACCGTCGACCAATCGCTGGTGGATGCTCAGCAGGCACGCCGTATCCTAGACCGAATTGTCGGCTACGAACTCAGCCCCATACTCTGGAAAAAAGTCCAGCGTGGCCTGAGTGCTGGCCGTGTACAATCGGTCGCCGTACGCTTGATCAACGAGCGCGAAAAAGAGATCGAGGCATTCGAAGCAGACAGCACCTACAAAGTGTCGGCAGACTTCCTGGCACAGTCAGTCGACCTCCCGGCCGAGCTCAACGCTAAGCTCGCAGACAAAGATGACGCTCAGAAGCTGCTGGATTCTGCCAGTAAGACCGACTTCAAGGTAGGCGACATCCAGGAAAAACCTGGCACTCGCAGCCCATCGGCACCATTCACGACCAGCACCTTGCAGCAAGAGGCCTCGCGCCGCATGGGCTACAGCGTCCGCCAAACCATGCAGCTGGCACAGCGCCTCTACGAGGCGGGACACATCACCTACATGCGTACCGACAGCATATCCCTCAGCAATCAAGCCCTCGGGGCCATCGGAAATTACGTCGAAAAGACACACGGGAAAGAATACTTGCTTATCAAAAAGTTCAAATCCAAGTCCAAAGGCGCCCAGGAAGCACACGAAGCTATTCGCCCAACTAACTTCGATGTCGAGTTCGCCGGTAGCGAAGAAGCCCAAAAGAAGCTCTACAACCTCATCTGGAGGCGCACGGTCGCCTCGCAGATGGCCAAGGCCAAAATACTGCGCAGCGAGCTAATCATCCCAGTAGACGGGCGCAAAGAGGCGTTTATCGCAAAGGGACAGGTGCTTACCTTCGACGGCTTCATGAAGGTCTACGGCGGCGCCAAAGACGACGTCATACTGCCAGAGCTCAAGGTAGGGGACTCTCTAGACCTGCAGCGTGCTGTTGCCCGCCAGACATTCGCCAAACCACCAGCGCGTTATTCCGAGGCCAGCTTGGTCCGCAAGCTAGAAGAGCTCGGCATTGGTCGCCCAAGCACCTACGCACCGACAATCAGCACCATCCAGGACCGCGGCTATGTAGAGAAGGTAGACGTCGAGCCCAGACTGCGCCCAGTACATATCATCACCCTAGAGGGCGGCAAAATCGCCCCCACAGAAGAAGAGGAAAAGTACGGTGGCGACAGCAATAAACTACTGCCAACCCCCGTGGCCGACATGGTCACGACCTTCCTGGTCGAGCACTTTAGCGATGTGCTTAATTATGACTTCACCAGCAAGGTCGAGGCCAACTTTGACCTCATAGCCGAAGGCGAATTGTCATGGGTAGACAACATGAAGGCATTCTACAAGGATTTCCACCCACTCGTAGAAGCTGCAGAGAACGTATCCCGTGCGGAGGTCAGCAACATGCGCGAGGTTGGCATAGACCCAAGCGACGGCAAGATGATCTACGCGCGCTCTGGGCGCTTTGGCCCTATGCTACAAAAGGGTAGGGCAGAGGACCAAGAGGAGAAGCCTGGCTTTGCCCCGATGCCCAAAGAGGCCAGCATTACCACTGTTACACTCGAACAGGCTCTAGAAATGTTCAAGCTCCCACGCACCCTGGGCAAAGACGAAACTACAGGCGACGACATTAAGGCCAACGTCGGGCGCTTTGGCCCCTACGTACAGGTCGGCAAGCTCTACGCCAGCATCAAAGACGGCGACCCTAAAACCATCACTCTAGAAGAAGCCAAAGTACTCATCGCCGACAAGCGCGATGCCGATAAAAAGAAAGTCATCGCCGAATTTAGCGGTGGTGTGCGAATCCTCAACGGCCCCTACGGCCCCTACATTACCGACGGCAAAAAGAATGCCCGCATCCCCAAAGACGAAGACCCCAAAAAGATAGACGAAGCGATGGCCAAGAAGATGCTCAAAGAAGCCAAACCTGGTCGCAAACGCCGCAAAACTGTCAAAAAGAAAAAATAGCCGTCCTGCGAATGTGATTTTGTGCCCTTGACGTATTGCCGGCAGCTAGGGTTTAATAGTTCTATGATCTACAAGATTGCAACGGCAACCTGCAAGCGCACGAGCAAGGCTCGGGCAGGTTCTTTGTGATACTGTAAACACATCGCACGCAAGCACCCCGGGCTCCCAGAGCCCGTTTTTTATTGAATAACCGAGACAACACAATGACCAGAAGAAACATACTACACACCAACGGCAATAACCCATACGATCAAACCGTACTCGAGGTAGGGGAGCACTATCTGCTCAGCGGCACACCGGCCATAATTATGGACGACCAAGAAGGTGATCTGTGGTGGCGCGAGTGCCAATCGTTTACGCTAAAAGATCGACAAGTCCAAGTGTTAAATATATTTGGCGTAACAACCATCCCAGTCAACACGCACCCCGGCGCTTACCCAGAGCTTGCGCTACCTCACCAAAAGATACTCTTTAGAGACAGCGATATTGTCAACCGCTGCAGGGAATACTCTTTCTACGAACTCCAGGATCTCGGCAGTACAGCAATAGCCCCGCACCTACAATTTAGCGTTACACATCTACGCTAGTGTACTTTTTGTCCACTTCCTCTAAACGGGTCAGGAAGTTCGTCCTCTCCTGCGCAACATAAAGGCCATACACTCGAGCAAAGCGTAGATATAGCCAAACAGAGGGCATCCATCCAAGTCCTCGCAGCGCTAGCTGGACAAGCCTTGAATGAGCTTGATAGTGAAGAGCCAGGCATGGAAAAGGTCGTCGAGCATCTACAAAATCTCGAATAACCCTTAAATACTGTGTGTGATTTTTTACAATAGGTCTAAAGTGTTAATAGGCTAAAAACATACCTGCAGACTAAACGAATGTGTGGTAGAATATACTTAGTGTTGAATTCTATTGACCAATTAGCAAATTGGTTATATAATGTATGAGTTGGATCATCACTATAAGATATTTCATCGCCAAGTGGGCATGGATACAGTACATCGGTGGATACGTACAAATCACTGATTATTAACAAAATAGAGGTAAAAAGAGGTCACAACTATGGAGTCATCCGCCCAAAGCACAGCCGTGCCAGTTATAAATGTAGAGAAGGTAGTCAGCGATATACTCGCGACTATTGATCGCGAGCGAGAACGAGAGATTATTTCTCGTCGATTTGGGTTGTTTGATCGTAAAGAGACTCTAGAGCAAATAGGGGAGCTGCTTGGCATCACCCGCGAGCGCGTCCGCCAACTAGAAAAGGCTGTGATGGTCCGCCTACAGATGGCCGCCAGCAAAGAGCTACCTCATATGAGCGACATCGAAGAAGCCCTAACACACCACATCAAAGAGCTTGGCAATATTGCTCGTATCAAAGACCTAACCGCCAAACTAACGACTGACAACACCAAGATCGATCAGTCACGCGTCGCCTTCTTGTCACAGCTAGTCGAAGCCTTTGCCTTTGTTGGCGAAGATGACAGCCACCACCAGTCTGTTGGCATTGCCGAGCATCACGACGCCAAGCAGGTAAAAGAGCACGTCAAAAGCGTTGTAGGCCACATCAAAGAGATAGGCCAGCCATCAACCCCAAAACAAATCCAAGAACGCATCGAGCAGTTCGAGCACGACCACGTGCACGCACTAGCGACTGTTAGCAAGAAGCTAGCTACCCTTAAGGGTGTGTGGGGCCTTAACAGGTGGCCAACGGTTAATCCAAAGAATATCCGCGACAAGATCTATCTAGTTCTCGAAGACAAGGAAAAGCCAATGCACTTTTCCGAGATAGCCAAAGCTATCGAGTCTAGCAACTTCAAGCGCAAGGATGTTACTACCCAGGCCATCCATAACGAACTAATTAAAGACAGGCGGTTTGTGCTTATCGGCCGTGGTATCTACGCCCTTAAAGAGTGGGGATACAGCAAGGGGACTGTCGCCGACGTTATTGCCGACACTTTGCGCGAGGCAGGGGAGCCTATGCACCGGGATGAAATCATGAAGAAAGTCCTTGGCAGACGACAGGTCAAAGAGACTACAGTCCTTCTAAACCTACAAGGCAAGCCGCAGTTCAAGCGCGTCGCCAAAGCTACTTACGTACTCGACGAAGAAGCTCTAGCCAAAAAAGACAAGACTAAATAGTATAGATAGCGCAAGCTTCTACGTTAAACTGTCGTCAACGCGGGGTAGACCTAAATACAAGCATACAAATCATAAAGAGAGGGGAAACACATGGCGGGCAACAAAGAACTCTGGATAAGTCCAGCATCAGAAATATTCACCGAGACAATCAGGGCAAACCCTGAGCTGCAAACACTAAAAGACAGCCCTAACCAGCACCAGCTGATAATTGCCGGCATTGGGCAGGTCTTAGCCATACGCAAGATGTCGTCTGTAGGTAAAGCCCCATTATGTCTCCAGAATGGGGAACTAGTGCCATCACTGTCTGGTGTGTCACGGGTGAATCTAAGCGGCTTCTGGTATAGCGAGCTAGGGCAAAGAACACCCACTTTTAACAACATCGCACAGATGATGGAGATCACTTTTGGTGATCAATGGAGTAATAGTGCTGGCTGGGACGGGCAGTCGCTACCCGATGGTTCAGAAGGATTACTAAAAATAATCAGTAGTGCTGTGCAAACTACGGAGGCGAGCCTGCGCAACTATCGCATTGCCAGAATAACTTACACGTTAGATGAAGGCGGTAAGAAACTATTCCAGACATCGATGAGCCAGCTGCGCGCGGCAGGCCTAACAGACGATTACGATACATACACAAGCGGAGACACACGTCGTGACTCTGCGGTCGAGCAGGGCGCGTCACGCTCTGGCATGGACGAATAGGTGCCTGAACTGAATACACCGGAATAACAGACATGAGCGGCAACAGCCACCTAACAACCTTGGAGCTGAATAAACACCCGTCTCTTGTAGATATTGAACCACGCTTAGGTCTCAAGACTTTACCCAATACCTAGCTAACAGGGCAGGGTAATGCCCTCTGCGCAAAAACCTGACCTTTCTAACTAAGGTATTAAACTGGTCCTGTCGCTCTATGGCTCGCCCAAGAGCAGGGGCTATATTATCTAGCCAGATCAACTTTGAGCGCCACAGGCATTTATATTATGAGTGCTATGAGCTAAAATAAGCTTATGTATATACAAGAAAAAGGGTAGGGCAGGCTATGCTTGATCCCAAGGGCGTGCTGCTATTGATAGAAGTCCCGCGCACCAACGACAAGAAAGAACTGTCTGCCGAGCAAATGTTTGCGTCGCTACACGGCATACTCAATCCGCCGCCGGCTTCGCGCTGGGCAAAGCCAGAACCCCAGGACCACATTAGTTTCGAGATCGCCAGCATTGGTAAGAAAATCCACTTCTATATCTGGACGCCGGCCCATTTGCAAAGCTTTGTCGAGGGCCAGGTCTACGCTCAGTATCCGACCGCCCAGATACATCAGCTGCAAGAAGATTACGCTGCGCGGCATATGAGCCAAGAGGTCATCCACTCGACCGACTTGATGCTCAGCGACCACGACACACTACCTATCAAAACCTTCCCAAGCTTCGAGGTAGATCCGCTAGCCAGCATCACGGCAACACTAGCCAAACTAGATGGTCAAGAAGAAGAAATGTGGATTCAGGTCATAGCCAGGCCGATCGCCGATGACTGGCACAAGCTCGGCGCCAAAAACGTAGCCAAAATCAAGTCCGGGGGAGGGAACTTTGGTAAATATGCCAGTCAAGTATTTGGTGCCGCCTGGAAACCCCCAGAAGACGACGGTAAGTCCAAAGAGCCCACGCTCAGCGAACGCGACAAAAGCCGTGTCAGTGCCATCGAGCAAAAAAGCCAAAAGCTCGGCTACCGTGTAAAAATACGCATTATCTATGCTGGCAAAGACGAAACTACCGCCCGGTTACGGGTCCAAGCCATGGTTGGGACATTCAAGCAGTTTAATACCACCAACCTTAACGGATTTGCGGCTCGCAACCCCAGCTACGAGCGCGAGGCCCAACAGCTCTACAGCGACAGGCATTTTAGCGGCAATGGTTCTATCCTGAATATTGAAGAACTAGCTAGTGTCTTCCACTTACCCCACACATCGGTAGAAACTCCTAACATCGTCTGGGCAACCAGTAAAACCGCCGAGCCACCGTCGAACCTGCCCGCCCAAGGGACAGAAGACGACGACAAGCTCAGTCTATTTGGCGCCACTAACTTCCGTGGCATCAACCGCGTCTTCGGCATGAAGAGGGCAGACCGTGGCAGACACATATACGTCCTCGGGCAAACAGGTACTGGTAAGAGCGGTCTACTAGAGCTATTGGCATTATCGGACACGTTCTACGACCAAGGCTACGCTATCATCGACCCGCACGGCGACTTTGCTATCAATAATATGAAATTTATACCCGAGCATCGGATTAAAGATGTCGTATATTTTAATCCAGCCGACACAGAATTCCCGGTAGCTTTTAACCCATTGGAAGTAACCGATACTACTCAAAAAGGGCAGATCAGCAGCGAGCTAGTTGGTGTTATGAAGCGCATGTTTGGTCACTCTTGGGGACCGAGGCTGGAGTATATCCTGCGCTACACGCTACTAGCGCTGCTCGACTACCCGGGGTCAACAATGCTCGATATTACGCGCATGCTGACGGACAAGAAGTTCCGCCGTGTTGTCATCGATCACATAGACGATATCGTCGTCAAAACCTTCTGGACGACCGAGTTCGCTAGCTGGAACGAGAAGTACGCTACCGAAGCCGTCGCGCCTATACTGAACAAGGTCGGTGCTTTTACTGCCAACCCTTTAATACGTAATATTGTCGGTCAACCTAAAAGCGGCTTTAATATCAGGCAGATCATGGACGAGGGGAAGATATTTATCATGAACCTTAGCCGCGGACTCATTGGCGAAGACAATGCTGGTATCCTGGGCGCCATGATGGTCACCAAGGTACAGCTGGCAGCTATGAGCCGTGCTGATATTCCTAATGTCGAGGATAGACGGCCGTTCTACCTATACGTCGACGAGTTCCAGAACTTTGCTACCGACAGCTTCGCCGTCATCTTGTCCGAAGCTCGTAAATACGGCCTTAACCTAACCGTCGCTAACCAATATATATCGCAGATGGACGACGTTGTGCGCAGTGCTGTATTTGGGAACGTTGGTAGCATGGTAACCTTCCGCGTCAGTCCAGATGATGCACCGTTCCTGCAAAAGTACTACGAACCAGCCTTCGAAGCCCAAGATATCATCCAGCTGGCTAATCGTAGCTTTGTAACCACAATGACCGTCGGTGGCGAAAAAGTCCGCGCGTTCTCTGGCAAAACTATTAACATCCCAGACGTCACTGTCAACCATACCCCGGCTATAGTCGAGCACTCTAGAGCAAACTTCGCACGACCTAGAGCAGAAATAGAGGCCGAAATCCAGGGAGTCAACGACCAGAACCTCAACGCAGTTGACGGACGTACGACCGAGCTACCAAAAGACCGCGTTATACTCAAAGAGAAATGGGCCAAAGACGCTAAGGGCAAAAACCGAACAGCTGTCGCGTCCAGCTTGGCCATAGGCGCTACAATAGATCCAGAAGTCACCAAGAACGCCCAGCAGGCAACAGACAAGCAACAAGGGCAGTCTACGGCTCCCGCTACAGTCAATAGCAGCGATCAACCAGCTAAGAAAAAGCGCAAACGTACCCGTAGCCGCAACCGCAAAAAGCCTACCAGCAAACTAACTGACCAAAAAAATACAAAAAGCGAACAAAAGAACGCGAAATCTGTTGATGCAAAATCGACATCGAAATCACATAAAAAACCTAGTAATACTACGAAAGCTATAAAAACCCCTAAACCAGCCGAAAGCGGTGAAGTAACCATTAAGCTGCGCTAGAACAAACTTAGCGACAGCTAGAATAAGTCAGGCAACCTTGGCATGGACTTAAGCAAATAGGCAGCTGGAGTGCCAGCCAGGGCAGCGGCAGGGGTTATAGACAAGATGTCGCACAATGTATATTTTGCGACTCAACATATGCTAAAACACGTGATGCAATATATACCCCTAAAAACGCCTGCTAGGGGATAATCCGTCCACAAGAGCGTTTTTTGACATCCAGAGACCTGTACGCGCCCCCACAGTCAATGCGTGCACATGTTTTGGTTACTTTACATTCGTCCAAGACCAGATAGACTGGCGCGTTAGTAAAAAAACTGTCTAGTGTTATGTTTGCATTTTTCACACAACGGAATGATAGTATGTCTTTTTACAGGGGTCATGTCTATATGTGACATATGTTATCCACATCCCCCACCCCTGTTAATTTGTAATATTTGACTTTTTACACTTTAATATGTTTTATATAGTTTTTCTGCCCCACCACTGTTTTTGTATTAAAAATAGAACAAAAAGCGAACATAGGATTATCAAAAAGAGTAGGGCAAAGTAGTGCCTGTCTTCTGTCTTTAAAGACTACCTATAGATAAACCGCTCTACCAAGCGAACGTCAATAAATTCTTCGGGGACAATATCATTCTGCTCTAGATAGTCTAGCCCTTCAACAATAGAAGCTGTCTGCCCTGCTATGTCGCCGTCCAAGAAAACTTTTGCATAAAGCCCCCCACTATCCTCGATGACTACCTGGGCTTCGCGTGGGGCGTCAGTCAAACGTACACTCTGCGCCCCCCTGCCCTCTGCGTCTAAAGCATCGACGGCAGCCTTAATCGCTTGGGCATCTACAGCTGACAACACACGATCGCCTACCTCTGGTACCAGTAGGCTCTGTGTATCCTGCACTATAATTAGCTCGTTCTGATCGTAAACACTATAGATCTGCGAGCTACCCATACCTGCTAAGCGACCATCTTCGGTGAGGTAGAATTGCTGCCCACCGACAGAATACAGAGCAATAGGCTCAGCGAAATCTACATTTAGGTTGAGCTTGGATGACAAAGTTGACGTGCTAATGCTCCAAGAGCTAATCTCTGGGATGCTACTCAGAAAAACATTGATATCGTCTCGCGGTAGAAAAGGCTTGACCCTACCCAGAGCCTGAGCCGACAACTCGGCATCTACCCCAGTACCTATGCGTATAGACAGCTCGTCAAGGTTTTCTAGAGTTTGTGGAGCTGATATGTCGTACTCTATTAAAACACTGTCTCTTAGCACCAGCAGCCTATAGCCAATAAAAGTTGCTAGAAGTATCACTAGCATACCTTCTAGTTTTAGCGACCACCTACGCTTCTGATCACGCTTGGTGCGGTCGGTCTTTACCTTTTTTGCCGGGCGGTAGGTACTAGTTGTGCCAAGCCTATTAGCTTTAGCGTTAGGAGATCTGCGCACAGTGCGCTTCTTTGTGTTCTTTCTGAAGGGTAGCTTGGCCATGGCTCTAGGCTGCTCCAGCTTCGCTTAGAATGACCATGGCCGTACGAGTAGCTGCGTCAGGCCTGGCAAGACTCTGGACGTTTTTACTTAGCTTGGTCCTCAGCTGTTCGTCTCCTACCAGTGCTCTTAGGTTATCTGTCAGCGCTTGGTGGTCTACTTTATTAGTAGCGGATGGGATAACGATGGCTGCCTGGGCATCTGCGAAAGCTTGGGCATTATGCGATTGATGGCCTCCGGGCAGTGAGCCGTTAGGCAGTATTATGCTAGGTACGCCCGCTGCAGCTGCTTCGGCCATCGAGGTCGCACCAGCACGGGTAATCAGCACAGTGGCTCTTCTGAGGAGTGCCGGCATATCTGGGCTAAATGCACGTAGCTCGATCCTGTCTATGTTGCCAGTTGCTTTGATATTTTCTTGCGCTAGTTCGTAGTCTTTTTCGCCGCTTAGCAGGACAAGGCGAATGCTGTGATCCTCCAAGGCAGAGAAGACATCTAGCACAGCCATGTTTAGCTTTGTTGCGCCTAGTCCCCCGCCAGTAGCAACAATATATTTGTCATGTTTGCTAATGTTGTAATTTTGTAATATAGACTCTTCCCCTGCTCCTTGTTTGTAGAATTCGCTGCGTATGGGCACCCCAACTACATTGTCCGAGGCAGAAGATCCAACACCAACTAGACGCTTACGTACAAATCTACGCACAATCCTATGGGATAATCCTGGCACGGCGTCTGAATCATGTGTTACTAGCGGCAGTCGTAGTACCACAGCGGCCAGACAGACTGGTAGTGCCGGATAGCCGCCTTTACTAAAAACAATATCTGGGCGGTCTTTGGCAAGTAAGTGCAGCGATTTTATAAAACCCAAGGACACGCGCACTATGTCGATAATATTGTAGCTATAGTGTCGCCACAGCTTAAGTTTAGCAAGCACACCAAGACCTTTATAACGGCGTATTTTGCCGGCCTGGACAGTAGACAGGCTAATATCTATCCCGTCAAAGAGTTGAGCCGGCATCTTGTCACGGTTGCTGCCAATATAGCTAAGGCGAATGTCAGGGCGAAGCTGCCTTAGCTCTTGGCTAACCGCGAGCAGCGGAGTGAGATGGCCGCCTGACCCGCCCCCGCATAGAACTATGTGTAGTTTGTCGATTTTTTGCATGTGTATACATTGTATATGATGAAAGTTGTAAAACGATGCCCGAGGCAAATAATGTCATCAGCAAGCTAGATCCCCCGTAGCTAATAAACGGCAGAGTTATGCCCTTTAGCGGCAACAAGCCTATCATGGCACCGATATTTAGCATTGTCTGGAAGGCCAGCCAGCCCATAATGCCGACGATTATTAGTCGCCCAACCGGATCGATCGATTTAGCAGTTAGATACATAGAGCTATACAGGCGGTAGATAATGGCAAACAGCACAGCAACACCTACAAATCCACCAATCTCGGCAAATATAGCAAAGACCGAATCGTTATTAGCCTCGGGTAGGTACCCATAAACCTGTACGGATTCGCCCACTCCCCTACCAAATAGTCCGCCAGAACCAACACCGATTAATGCCTGGCATGCCTGGAAGCCCTCACCACTACAGTCGGCACTTGGGTTGAGGAAGGTCGTAAATCTATCGCGGCGGTACTGCTCGCTATTTACAAAAAGCCCCAAGCCAACTAGCACTACGACCAGCAGTCCTGCGAAGCTCTTGATAGAGAACCCCCCTACCCATAACATTGCTAGCAAGCTAACAGCTATAACAGCCATAGAGCCGAGGTCTTTTTGTAGCACAACAATCAAAAAAGTGGTTACTGCCAGCAGCACCATAAGTGGCTGGAGACGCTCCATATTGGCGCTAGACTTACCTCTTTCTAGCTTGGAGTCAGCTATGTACACTGCCGACCAGAGTATGAAGCCCATTTTGATCACCTCTACTGGCTGGAAGGAGAAGAATCCAATCTGTATCCATCTGCTGCCAGTGCCGTCGATAATAATCGGCAGAATAGACGCCAGCAGTCCACCAACAATCATGACTGGAGCCAAAGATATCCAAAATTTAATCGGTATCTTCCAGGCAGCTACAAAAGCGAACAGCCCGACAACAAGCGAGATCATGTGCCTGATAATAAAGTGGTTCTCAGATACACCTGCTTGCAATCCAATTGCTTGGCCAATTGCGTACTGGACTATAACCCCAACAGCGATTAAGGCAGCTACACTAAGAAGTATGTTACGGTCGCTACCGTGGCGGCGATTTTTTGGGCCAGACCATTTTACTGGCAGCGCTCTAACTGTTCGTTTGAGCAACTCCATACGATTAATACCCCAGCAGGAATATTATAAGGCCGCCAACCGCCATAAACTGCGAGAACACCCAGTAGCGCATGACAACTTTTGGTCCTGGCCAACCAAGAGCCTGGTAATGATTGTGTATCGGCGAGACGATAAAGACCTTCTTGCCACCACGGAACTTTTTGGAAGTCACCTGGATCATGACCGACAATGTGCTAATAAGCAGCGGGAAGGCAATGATCGGTAGCAACAACGCTGTGTCGGTTATAAAGGCGATGATACTGACTGTTAGCGTTAAGGCCATTGTGCCCGTCTCGGACATATAGAAGCGTGCTGGAGGTATGTTAAACCATAGGAATGCCAGCAGCCCACTAACGATGACCACACATAGTGCTGCCAGATCTAGCCTGCCCTGCAGTAGAGCTATCAGCGCATAAGAAGAGAATATGATCGAAAATACTCCGCCTGATAAGCCATCTATACCGTCTATAATGCCGCCAGAATATGTGGCGACCATTACCATGACAATAAACGGTATTATCAGCACACCTATGTGGAGATCCTGCCAGAACGGTATAAAGATACTGTCTACGCCTAGCTTGGAATAGAACCACCAACCAGCAACTGCCCCTACAAAAGCAACTAACAGGATGCGCATTTTGAGCGACAGCCCATCACCAGCATATTTACCAAACTTACTCTTTAGGAATTGTAGCTTACCAACTACGGCCAGGTCGTCTAGTACGCCCAGGACAAAGCCAGATAGCAATGCAAAAAGTGGTAGCCACGTCTCGTTACGATCAACCAGGTCTAGCTCGGCCACCCATATGTCCGGGAGTAGTCTGCCTATAGCCCAAAAAAGACCCACAGTGATTATTATGCTCAGCACTATCACCAGGCCGCCCATGCGCGGAACTTTGCGCTTTTCGTCAGCATGAAGCTTGGCTGTTATGGTTGCCTTTTTCCCGTCTACGGACTTTGCAACGCTCTTTTTCTTCCAAAGCTCGTGCTTGAACATGAAGTGCGTCACTATTGGGGTGATCAAAATACCGACAACAAAGGCAAAGAACCCAGGCAATAATATGCTAACCAAGTCGAGGCGACTTATCTGATCGAAAAATGTTAGTGGTTGGTCGAGGCTGTCCATGTATCGGTACTTTCTATAGGTCTTTTTGTTTTGATTTTGTTATACAAATTATATCACATTATCTGACTTTACCAGCGTTTAGTAGACCGCTCACGATGTCTTGCCAAAGAGGACGAGCAGCATCTGTACCGGCAAAGCGCACGCCTTGCGGCTCGTCGATCTTAACGGCGATAACCAGATTGGTGTTGTCCGAGCGTATATAGCCTGCGAATGTACCCGTAAAGCCATCTGCCTGATACCCGCCCTGCCCATCCGGTATTTGTGCTGTGCCTGTCTTACCAGATATCTCTAACCCGTCTACCTGAACAGTTGGGTAGTTGGTTTGTGCGACGTCGTCTAGCACTTCGCGGATAGAGGCGCTAGTCTGAGGGCTAATAGAGGTATCGCCAGTGACAAGTTCTGGTCTTGATATAGAGTCGCCAACACTTTCGATAATATAAGGCTTGTAGCGCAAGCCGTCGTTAACGATCGGAATGTAGGCGGCCGCTAGCTGCAATGGAGTCAGAGTAAGCCCCTGCCCAAAGGTGATGTTGCCGTAGCGAATATTCAGCCCAAAGCCATCGTTTGGCCCAGATATGATGCCAGACGACTCGTTCGGTAGTTGTATGCCGGTTGCCTGCCCCAGACCATGAGCTTCAGTTAGATAGCTGTATAGAGTGGTTCTGGCTTGTTCGTTAACCTGCCCACCGCCTAGTTGCGCAAGTAGATTGATCGAGCCTGTATTTAGTGACAAGCGTAGGATATCCGTGAAGCTTCTGTCCTGCGCGCTGTAGTTTATGGCATTAGTAACTGTAGCTTCGTCTAACACTACACTACCATCGTCAAAATAGCTGTAATCGGTGTCCACAGCCCCCGTATCTAGGGCGGCAGCGGCCACAAGTGTTTTGAGGGCAGACCCTGGCTCGACCGCGTCGCTTATAGCCGGGTTATCAAATAAAGATACGTCGCCAACTTGCTCGAAGTTCTGCGGCTCGAAAGTTGGGTAGTTGGCCATGGCCAGCACTTTGCCTGTCTCGGCATCCAGCACTACCCCGCTTGCCCCTTGGGCGCTTAGCCTATCGGTAGCTGAGCGCAGGGCTGACTCTACGATTTGCTGTGTATCGACATCTATAGTTAGCGTAACGTCCTGCCCGTCGACCGGCTCTACCAAGATATTGTTCTGCTCGAAAGCAAGCGGCACACCGTTAGCGTCAGTAACAGCCCTTAACTGGCCATTAGTACCTGTAAGCTCTTGGTCAAAGAACTCTTCGACGCCGTACTGCCCACTGCCGTCGTTGTTAACAAAGCCCAGCACATGGGCAGCTAAGCTGCCCTCGCTGTAATTGCGTGTATTCTGCGGCTGGAAATACAGCCCTTTGACGCCGCTGTCTTCGATAGATTGTTTTAGCTCGTCCTGTATGTCTTGGGCAAGCACAACATATCTGTTATCTGTATCTAGCTGGTCTTTCTGGAACGAGGTAATAAAGATGTTATTTTGCTCTAGTGTATCGATAAGCTGGCTTCGGCTTTCTATAAATGCCGTGTCGCTAAAGAGCAGCCACTCCCGTGCATTGAGCACCAACGGAACCCTCTGTCCGTCACGTTGAGCATATACCTGACCCCTGCTGGCAGGTATGGTCAACGACGTAATCTGGCCAGAGTCAGCCTGTTCGCGGTATTGCTGGCCATTTATGACCTGCAGCTGGAATAAGCGCCCCAAAAACACCACTCCTATAAGCAGCAAAGTTACCGCCATGAAGTTAAGGCGGCCTAGTGACGGACTAGTGTGCGAGTTATTACGACTCATTAATAGATATTATACCGAAAAGCTTACGTCTACCCTACTACTTAGTTTGCGTACGAAACGTTCTCTGGAGTAGCTAGGTTCGAGGCGACCTGACTGTCCTTAAGCTGAGAGATGGACTGTAGACGTGCCGAGCTGACCTGCAGAGCATCTAGGTCTTGCTGTAACTCTACCCTCTCGCGGTTGAGCTGGTCCAGGCTATAACTATAGCTATTAGTCTTGGTAACTTGAGACAAGTAGACGACGGTCAGTAAACACCCTAGAGCCAAAAGTACTGCAAAGTTACTAACTACACCGAGTGTAGATTTATTGTCTTGATAATTAACGCTGTTTTTATTGCGTTGGTAACTATTCCTTCTTACTGCTGTTGCTGAGGCATATGTCATTTTTTTGTTTTCCTGTTCTTGAGGGGCTGGGGGATGCTATTTTGGCAACCCCCAGCGTCAGTCATAGATTTTTATCTATTGCTAGCGGTCTTTACGAGTGACCGTAATGTGCTGCAATGGATGTGATCTATCCTCTACTTGGACTCTGATCGACATGCGACACGCGTCCTTTCTGTTTTATTTTTGTTTTCGCTGCAAGACACGTAGTTTTGCGCTGCGTGCCCGCGGATTAAAAGCTAATTCGTTTGGTGACGGCACAATTGGTTTTTTTGTTAGTGTACGGTAGTCGCTGTCCAGGGTATCCTGGCCAATAACCAAAAACCTCTGTTTAACAAGTCTATCTTCTAGGCTATGGAAGCTAATGATGCCTAGCCTCCCCCCGTTAGAGAGCAAGCGCGGCCCAAGCTCAAGCAATGTTTTAAGTTGCCCTAGCTCGTCGTTTACTTCGATTCGTATTGCCTGGAATATCTTGGTCGCTGGATGCGTTTTGCTGTAGCGTGAGTTATTGCTAATTAGCTCGGCAAGCTCGGTCGTTGTCTGTAGTGGCCTGCTGTTCACTATTAGTTTGGCGTAGCGCGTAGCCTGGCGTTCTTCTCCGTAGACACGAAAAATCTGCACAAGCCGATCCTCAGAGTAGCTATTAACTACCTCGTGAGCTGTCAGTTGCTGCGACGTGTCCATGCGCATATCGAGATCTGCTCGCTTGTTGAAGCTAAAGCCCCTGTCCGCATTATCTACATGAGGGGACGATACTCCTATATCCGCAAGTACTACATCGTAGACTGCTTCTTGGCTAATTGCTTGTTTGCAAAAATTCGCAAAATCCTGGTGGATAATGCGTGCGTCTTTGACTGATTGCGACAGATGTTTAACTGCCCTATCGTCTCGATCAACAAGGGTTACGTCTAGATCTGGCTGATGCTTAAGCATGGCTAAAGCATGCCCACCATAACCGGCCGTAAGGTCTAGATATCTATCCCCTGCCTGGGGATCGAGTGTACTAACAATTTCTGATACCAATACTGGAATATGTGGTCTGTTCATTAGATGTAGTCTATCAAATAATAGACTGTGATGAGTCATGTATTAGGAAATGCTCAAGTCAGAATTTTCTATACTCACCGAGGTAAGGAAGAACATTCTGTGTACGAACCCTGGAATGTCTGACTCTTCTAATGTGTGCGAGATCACCGAACCAGCAGTCAACGTTTTGTTTTGATTGTGTTTGTTTTTGTTGTTCTTGGCAAATACGCATATGGTTTGTGCGACTTTTGGGATCGCATAAATGACGTATATGTAAGTTCCGAGAACGAGAGATTTATGTGAGGTGGAGTTTTGGGAGGTGTTTAAATGGAAGGTACAAGGGTTTTTATACAGTGGTGGCCCCGGGCCACTGGCTGACTGCCAATTCGCTAACCTCGAAATCTGCTGGTTGCATAGCGCGTATGCACTACGTGTTCTAGTATTGATCTTTGTTATTGTGCTATCTGTTAATGTGCTGCAAAGTGAACGTAAGCTTATGTATCGGCCATAATGCGCCAATACTTGCCTGCTCTAACTGCCTGAACACTAGTTGTGATACCTGCAAAATCGAGCTGATGTTGTTCGAGTTTGATACGACCTTGTTTTTGGTCGAGTTCGCCCTCTGCTTTGCCCATCCGGAATCGAACGTTTAAGTCGGCTACCTGCTGATCAAGGATACTTCCCTGCAAAGCCGGTTCGACTTCTCTTTCCCAGATGTCTTTAGGGTATAGGTGCAAGTATTTGCCGAAGCCTTGGGTTATTACATAACCGTTGGCAAACTCTGGGCGGACTGTCGTAGGTATAGTAAGGCGACGCTTGTCGTCTAGCTTTCTACCGAAATAGTCTGCACTTTGTGGCACGTGTTGCTCCTGATGCTCCCTATTTTGTTTTTTGTAGTGGTTTTTGTTTTATTAGGTGTGACCTAATTGCTTCCACTGATAACACTATACTACCCACTGCTACCCACATGCAACCCCTTTTACCCACAACAACCCACTTTCTCCCCAGACTTATCCACATGTTGGTGCTGCTTGCGCAGCAGTAAAGAGTAATGAGGGATAGGTAAAGAGGAGTGGCGAGGCCGCAGTAGAGAGTAGTTGGTGGCGAGCAGTGTAGTTAAATATAAACGATTGACGATTTGCAGTGAGTGATAAATTACCGATTATCAGTTAACAACTAAAAACCGCCCGGGGCGGTTTTTGGCTATATCCAGGAGTCTCGTTAACCTACGCGGCCGTTACGTATCCAATCTTGCTCTGCGGCATTATCACGTGACTCATCTTCTGCCTCTTCGTCTAATCGACGCTGCTCCTGCGGAGTGAGGCCCTCAGCTTTTTCAAGCTCCTCATCTTCTGCTATGATCGCAGCCTGCTCCGCCTCCCACTCTTCATAGTCCGCTTGCTCTATCGCTAACCTAGAAGGCTCTGATAGCCTCGTTAGATCACCTCGCATTATGTCTATTTCTGTACAGGTCTCTCTTTTGCCTAACTCTGCCCTTCTGAGGTCTCTCTCTGCTGCCGTCATTGAACGGTCCCTGTCAAATTCATCATACAAAGCATCTATATGACGGTCCGTTTGTTCGTGAGGATTTTCTGTAGGTACATAAGGGCCGTGTTCAGCTCCTTTTTCGCTCATTTTTGGGGTTTCGTGATTCATCTTTTTATTCTTTTTAAATTATATGTAGATACTAGCACAAAATTGTGCTTATGTCAATAAACGGTGTTTGCAGGAATCTTTTTATCTAATCTATAGCGGACGCTCGATGTCATCTACTTCTTCGTAGTTGCTGTATTCTACAGTCAGCGTTGAAGTCGAGTCGGTTTCGATATCTAGCCGCGCCAGACGTTTTGTCTTAACATCGACCCATAAGGTACCGTCATTGCTCTCAAATGTACTCTGTGTTTGGTCAGAGTCATCCAAGCCAAAGTCTGGACTATCAAAGATGTAATCGTTAAACTCCTCAATCCTGCCTGTATCGCCGTCGAATGAAAGCTCTAGGAGCTCTCTACCATCCCTTTCGACTATCTCTGCCGATTCGAAATCGATGTCGTAAGCTGCGAATATCATGTCCGCTAACACTGAATCTTTTTGATAGGGGCCAACTGGCATAGTACCCGCAATACCATTAAGCGTCACCACATCGTCAAAGAAGCCCCCAGCCATGCCCGGAGAATACTCCGACCAAGTATCTTTATCTGGTAGACCCCATAAGGCGAATAGCTCGTCTTCGCTCAAAGAACCCTGAAGTGACGGGTCGCTAAAGTCAATAGCAAGGTCGGTGACCCTTACATAGTCCTCATCCTGGACTGCTATATGCTCTAGACTGAAGGTCACCTTACCAACAGATGTTTCAGTTGCTGAGTTAAATTCACTAAAACTAGCTCGGCTCTCATCATCTTCGAAGTTAAAATCTGCAGTAATATCAAAGCTAGATCCGTTGCCGTCACTCGACGCACTTCTGGTGTATGAGCTTGAATTTAAGTTATTCTCTATCATCTTACGGAAAACAGCTTCAGGACTGTCTGAGCTAAAAACAAAGAAGAATAGCAGTAAGCCTACCAGCACAAGTCCTGCCACTGCCCCAACCAATACTGTAATCTTTTTTATCATTCTGCTGCGCGCAGGGGCAGACGCTGTAGCGGATTGACCGCCCACTTGCGGGACGGCACTTGCAGCAGCAGGCAATACCGTACTTGCAGCGGTGACCGTGGGTGTAGTTAAGGGATTAGTTGGTGGTGTCTGCGGACTAGCAGACGATGCGACCCCATCAGGCGCAACCATAGTAGGCTGGGATGCTGCAACTTGTTGAGGTTGTGTAGACGCTGAGGCAGGTTCGGGGCTTTCGGGTGAAGGCGGTGGTGGCGGAGGCGGAGTGGTAGAAGTTTCAGCCTGAGCATTAAAAGACCCATCTATAGAAGCCTGATCCCAACCTGCAGCTACTAATTGCTCTCTGATGTTAGTATCGTTGAGGCCAGCTGCTCTGCCGTCGATGATAAATTGTTTTATTTGCGGGTTGCTAGGTGCCATGATATTTCCTTTTTTATTTTGGCATATATACTTCTATCGTAAACTAAAGCATAAGAAGTTTCAAATAAAGCAAGCTTGTCGCTCGTGCTTTGATGATACGTAGGTTTCATATAAGGACGATGAAGGATTATCGTGTAAGTGGCTGTCTGCCCGAGTGCCGATTCAAGTTCCCACCCCTGAGCTCAGTCGAAGCGGAACCAGGGCGTCACTGCGCGGAGCTATTTTGGAATTTCTCTTGAGGAGAGCTCACTGTGGCTGTGCAAGTGGCACTGCCCAGCGAGTTACCGCAAAGAAAATATCCAAGATTCGCCAAGACAAGATAAAAACCGGAGCAAAAAACCCTCAGAAACTAAACATTACCGCGCAAGGACGTGCAGACTTTGAGCTATTTTGGAATTTTATCTGCGGAACGCAAAGGAGGTGTGCACATGGCACTCCGACTGCGTACCGTAAAGATAAAATATCCAAAAGAGTCAAAGAGGCTAGATCAGCAGTGCTGCTTGCTCTGGCCGAACTAGCTGGTCTGTACGTCCTGGAGCCATTTGGCCCAGGCTTTGGCAGAAGGCCTGACAGTCCTCTTCATGGTTTTACGATCAACATGGACAAGCCCAAAGTTTGGCCACCAGCCGTAGGCCCATTCGAAGTTGTCTAGCAGACTCCAGTGGTAGTAGCCGATAAGGTTGATCCCCTCTGCCCTGGCGTCACACAGGGCCTTCATAGTCTCATCTATCCACCAGCCACGGAAGGCGTCGTTACGATCAGCCACGCCGTTCTCTAATATAATTATTGGTTTGTTATTAAATTTTTTACTAACCATGCGCAGCACATCAATGATGCCGTAGGGCTCCATATACCAGCCGAGGTCGTTTAGGGGCTTGTCTGGGTTCTTGAACCCCTTGCCTACCCCCACGTAGTTTTTAAAGTAGTAATTAAACCCTACAACATCGTGGTATTTATCTACTCGCTTGAGGTACCAGGTGTTGCCAGCATAGTTTGCCGCTCTAGCAGCCAAGCGGTGGCTAAGCTTATGTGGATCGTTGGGTACGTTGCTGCTGCTGGACAGTGCCGTCGTAACTAGCGTATTGCTGTTGATCTGTTTGATCGCTTTGTAGCTACGTTTATGGGCGGTGATCAGGTTGCGGAAAACCTTGAATCCTTTTAGGTACTTGCCCTTCTCGGCTGGTGGCCACTCGCCCGCAACGTATTGGAACCAAGCAACATTATTCGGCTCGTTGATTGTCACTATATACCTAACTTCTTCTATTAGCGGGGCTAGCTTGCGTACAAACCGCTCGAAGTATTTGATGTTTGCCTTCTTGGTAAAAGCACCTTTTTGCTCGAACCACACCGGGTGCGTCCAGTGCCAGAGATTGAGCATCGGTTCAATACCCTCGGCCTTTAATTCGCGCACATACTGCACGTAACGATCTAACTCCGCTTGGTCCCACTTGCCCTCGACGGGCTCGATACGGCTCCATTCGACGCTAAAGCGAAAGGAGTTGAGATTGAGCTTCTTGATGATCTGGAAATCCTCTTTGTAGCGATTGTAGTGGTCGACACCGTTACCAGACTGGTAGTTATCGGGGTTTTCGGCCAGTGACTTGACCTCTGGCCAGACTGGCGTCCAAGAATGCTTGTGGGAATTATTGGCTAACTGCTGGGCATTGGCCTCTTCCCACACAGTCCAGTTATCATACAAGTCACCCTCTACCTGATGCCCAGCTGTGCTGCTGCCCCATAGGAAATCTTTAGGAAAGTCTGTATTACTCATTCCTATATTCTACACATTGCAATAACAATCCCTGAATTATAATTCAAATCGCGACACCTAAGTCCAACTTAAGTAGAGCATCAG
>CAZHOS010000006.1:0-46480 GCA_964534605.1 uncultured Candidatus Saccharibacteria bacterium | reverse complement strand
CGTAGAGAACTCAGGAGCTTTGCAACATCTCAGAAGGAATCTTAAGCTGTATCCCTAAGTGTACTCTTTGGGTGTTGTAAAACTCAATATACTTATTAATCTTAGCTTGCAGGGTGGCGTTAGCCTCTCTGCTATCTATCTTTGATCCAAGGCATTCTTCCTGAATAGTTCTATTGAACCGTTCTACATGAGCGTTATCATTGGGTCTCCCAAGTCTAGAATGTCTTACCTGGATGTTGTGTTGCTTCATCCTCTGCTCAAAATATTTACTGAACTCTGGCCCATTGTCGGCTTGGATCATGGATACACTGTATCCATGATCCTTGAGCTTCCATTGTCGCTGAGCATTGATCACGACGCTTGCTGCAATACCTGGCAGTATCCTAGGGTGTACTTCTGCATATGCCATACGAGTGAATAGATCTATGACGGTGTAGACATACCGTCTACGGTAGGTTCTAGGGCAGACATAGTGAATAGTATCTGTCTGAACAAGCTCTCCAGGCTTGGTTGGCTGTGGTCTTTTGGGGTTATCTGGACGCACCCTGTTCTTCCGTGCTCCATCAAAGGCGTAATTACGCTTCAAGATACGACGAACACTGCTCAGACTAATCTTCACCCCTTTGTTGGTGACAAGGTGATGCCAGACCACCTCAGCACAGCGCTGCTGTAGGGAGTGGCGAGCACCCATCACACACCTTACTATCTTCTGGCTGATGGCGTGTGAGCATGTGTGGGGTCGTGAAGTGATAGTTGGTATATGCCACTTCAAAGCAGCCATCCTGAAGGATGACATAGGTGGACGGCTCACTCTGCCATCATTGGTAAGTTGTACATTCTTATTGATCTCAGCCCACTTATTCTTCCATCTCCAGATAGTGGAGCGATGTACGCCGCACTTATTGGCTACAATGCTTACTGGTAGTGCTTCGCACACCAGAAGTTTCATAGCGGTTGCTCTCGCTTTAGGTAGATTAGGATTGATAGAATAGCCCATAGGTAGGTTCTCCTTATTGTGATTAGTTATGTAACTACAGTTTAGGAGACCTACCTTTTATGTTGCAAAGGTGGTGAGTTACTACGAAATATTTGCATTATATTAATAAATATGATATGATCTTGATACTATGAAATTCAATTCTTTGTCTATGGACCCAAGAATAAGGCGCTCATTCGCCGAGGCTACTATCACTCGTTTTGAGTCAGATAATGCTACCTACGGTGAAGCATCTTTTGCGCTTGGTGCTATAGGCACAAGCAGGAAAGCCCTTGAGAGCGGCCTACATTCAAGATTAAGCAATGCGGCAAACGAAAAATTTGTTAATATCGTTAGAGAACATGATCAAACACACCTTAGCCCTGTTGTACTATTTGAGAATCTAGGCGAGCTTGCTCTAGGAGCGAAGATACTACACTGCGACGAAATTAAGCAAAGAATCCTTACCAATAGCACAATAGCGGACATAGAACTATCAAGAGGATCAAGATACGAAAATGGGCATATAGCATTCACTCTCGAAAACGGTAGAACCATCAGATTAAACCCTAAGACCACAGAAATGGTAGCTTCCACATACGAACCGGGTGATATCAGCCTGTTGACAAATTACAGGCCAAGACAAGGGGATAGCGACTTCGGGTCTATGATCTATATCTCTCAGGTTTAAGTTACCCCGATCCGTTTCCGGCATTAAGAATGCACTTAAGCATAGGTCTTCATCCAAACTGAGCTGTTTCTTCTAAGCTCGATGCATAAACCGTCTTCTTTTGCGCTTCGCAGAAAACTAACCAGCTATCCTCAAGTCTGTAAGATTTCTTCTCAATTCTACTAGAGCTTGAATAAGCGATCAGGCCCAACAAAAATTCCAAGTTGCACTCAAGCCTGGCCACTTTTTCTGAGCCCCAATAACAAGCAACCTTTTTTGTCTCTTTGGAGTTCAAGGGTCTATGTTGTATGGTTTCTAATAATGCAACTTACCAAATTTGTAAAAACACACAGGCTGCATATGAGTCTGGCTTTTATCCTAACTCTTTTCTTCTTAGTGCCGTTTAGGCAATATAGCCCTCAACCCCAAACATGGATGGTCGTGCTTGATGGTTTCTATGCATTTATGGCGCTCTCATTGATACTCATATTGACTAGTAGATTGTTTCGAAGCTTCGACCTTTCAAACCTACTCAGTCTAATCATTTTTCTTGCATTGTCAGCCGCTGCATCAAACATTTACGGCAGCGGGCGCTTTGTTACAGGCGATGGTCGACCGGCAGGCTATGACTTCATCTGCAGGAGCACAATATTCTTTAAAAACGGCACTGGCTATGACTACCCGAGCGCAAGTACACACAAGGTGCTCTGCGGAGCAGCGCATACCCCTTCATTAAACGCTAACTTAGTCCGCCCTGGCTTTGATGCTCCTAGTGACGCAACGTTCGACCTTGTGGCAAGCTACGTTGCCCACTACTCATATCTTTGTATCGCCATCTACCTAATTATGAAAAGAGCAACCTAGCGACACCTAGTTATGGTTAAGCTTTGATATTTAACCAGCGAGTGCTAGATTGTACCAATGAAATACCTAGGTAACAACCACAACGAAGTAGGTGTGTCTTATAGATTTGACGAACAAGCTACTAACTATGAGGACCACGTAAAAAGGGCTTTTGAACACGGTCTTTTCCTGCTAGAAGTCGTAAAAGAACTTTGTCCTTTAGATGAATGTCCAGCAGTCATCGTGCCCGCAGCCTCTACCGATAAACGAGATGCGACTTTAGATATATGCTGCAAAACAAGCAGTAATACGTGTCTACTCAAGCAAGACACGCCTCAGAACACCGCCGATATGATTAATCAAGCTGCTAGGTTAGCTAAGTTAAAAGAAGCATTGCACGATAAAAATAGTTAGTTATCCACAGTTTTGGTACTTGTGAGTTGATAATTTGTATGATAAGTGCTAACGTCAAGGCAGAATTGTGTTAGAAGTTGCGAGATAATATGACTTCAACGGCTTAAACAGCAGGGCAGGGTTCAAACAAAATAATTGCGAGAAAACAAAATGGCAGACATACCAGACAAACAAATAAAACGTCTACGGTCACTTATATCAGAGGCCGAGACTTCATTGGCAGCAGCCAAAGAACTACTAGTAAGTGTTGTTGGTGACGACAGCACCATTAGACCTGCTGTAGAACGAGACGAGAATATCGGCAAGATAATCGAAGGCGTCTTTGACGGCCAGAACATGGTTGGCAGCGACGGCAAGACTTATCCGGTCCCAGCCAACTACGCTAGCAAATCCAAACTGGTACAAGGCGACATCCTAAAGCTTACGATTGCAGACGATGGTGCCTTTATGTACAAACAAATTGGTCCAATCCCACGCATCCAAGTAGTAGGCGAGCTCATCCAAGAAGAGGGCCACTACTACGTATTCATCGGCGAGAAGCGCTACCGTGTGCTGCTAGCCAGTGTTACATACTTCAAGGCCAAACCAGGTGACCAAATTAGCGTCAATATCCCAGAGGACAACAGCGACGTCGAGTGGGCTGCTATCGAAGCTGCCTTGTAGTACTTAGCTAACGCTAACAGAACAACATTGTGTTTAAAACTTTGCACCAACAGTAGTTCAAAGAGTAGCATTCGTATATGGGTAAAATGACTTTTTATCACGGAGCAATGAACGGCGGCAAGAGCACCCGCGTCATACAGACCGCTCATAACTACGAAGAGGCTGGCTACAAACCGCTGCTAATAAAGCCCTCAACCGACACTAAGGACACTGGCATCAGCACAAGGGTTGGCCTGAGCAAAGAAGTGGATTTTACGTATGACAAAAATACTAATCTTTATCAAATAATCTCGAACTTGGTCGTACGACCACATGTAGTGATTGTCGACGAAGTGCACTTTTCTACGCCTATACACATCGAGCAGCTACACGATGTTGCAAAGCAGCAAACAGATGCGAAAGACGTAATCTGTTACGGGCTAGTCACAGACTTCGCCAAAAATGGCTTCCCCGCCGGTAGTAGACTAATGGAGCTAGCTGACAATAGAATAGAGATCCCCACGCTGTGCATGAGCAAGCGCCATCTAGATACTCCCAAAAAAGCCCGGTTCAATTCGCGTGTCGCTATAGAAACCGGGCAGATGATGCTAGAAGGAGAACAAGAAGTCGTCGACACTGGCAGTAATGATTTCGAGTATATACCGCTGTGTGGTGACTGCTACGCCGTAATGGAGACAGAAGCCAAAGACGCTTCGATCTAAAAGCCGTGGACAACCACGTTTTTTTAGTGCAAAACCAAGTGGGTAAGCGACACTAACTACAACAGACTTATGGCCAAAAGGCGAGTATAATGGACTCTAGATGTCCCAGGTGTTATACAGAAAATATCGATCACATAATCTTGACCAAATAATTGGCCAAGACCATGTAACCAGTGTGCTCAAAAAAGCTATAAGCCAGAACAAATTGGCCCACGCCTACCTGCTAACAGGTCCGCGTGGTGTTGGTAAGACCAGTATTGCCCGTATATTGGCCTACGAAGTTAACAAAGTCGAGTATAGCGATGGCGCTAACTATATAGACATTATCGAGATAGACGCAGCCAGCAACCGCCGTATAGACGAGATCCGCGAGCTACGCGATAAGATCAACATTATGCCCACCCAGCTGGACTATAAAGTCTACGTTATCGACGAAGTACACATGTTAACGCGCGAAGCATTTAACGCACTGCTAAAAACATTGGAAGAGCCACCAGCCCATGCAATATTCGTACTCGCCACCACCGAGCTACATAAAGTGCCCGAGACTATCGTCAGCCGCTGCCAGAGGTTTAGCTTTAAGCGTATCAGCAAAGACACCGCCAAGAAAGAGTTGGCCAATATCTGCAAGAAAGAAGACATAGATGCCGACGACGACGCACTAGAGTTAATAGCCAAGGCTAGTGGCGGTAGCTTCCGTGATGCACTAAGCATTCTCGACCAGCTAAGTAGCCTTAGCAGCAAAATAACCGCAAAAGAGGTCGAATCGGTGCTAGGCATAGCTAGCAGCAAAACCGTCGAACAAATAGCGCGGGCCTACCGCAGCGGTCAGATAGTCGATATATCTAGTAGCTTTCGCAGCGCAGTCTTAGATGGTAATGACCCGGTTGTCCTGGCACAACAAATAGCTGAGTATGTGCGCAGCAAGCTCAATTCGTCTACAACTGCCAAGAATGACCTGCAGCTACTGGATAAGTTGCTACAGATACCCCAAGCCACCAACCCAGAGCTCAGTCTAGAGATAGCCCTACTGCAAGCACCAGGCCAAGTAAATGCCGCCGCACCCCCAGCTGTGCCAGAATTAGCCGCCACAAACCTACCCAAGGCGTCAGTAGAACCCAAGCCAAAACCAGCAACCCCTAAGCCAACAGCAAACAAAGCTAAAGCAATAAAGCCCAAACCAACCGCCGAAGCAAAGCCCGCCAAGAAAGAGCTGTCTCCAGCAGATAATTCTGCTGGATCGAATGTCATAACTCTAGAAGACTGGCCGAGTGTGCTAAGCGAGGTCAAACAAGCCAAGAACACACTATATAGCGTCCTTAGGATGGCCAAAGTATCGATCCAGGACGGCGATATACATCTAAGGTTTGGCTTTGTCTTCCATGTTAACCGCGCCAAAGACGGCGGCAACAAAACTACACTAGAGCAAGCTATTCGCAAGTTAGACCTAACATTTAGCAGTATCGAGATCGTGCAAGATGCCGACGCCAAGCCAGACCCAGCTGACGCTGCAGAGCCCACACAACCAACACCAGAGCCAGCACCAACAAAAGAACCCATCCCAGAAGAGATAAGCAATATATTTGGTGGGGGAGAGGTGTTAGAGTCTTAAGTTATGGCAGACCCTAAACTACCACCCCAAAACCTCGATGCCGAAGCTAGCTTGCTGGGCGCGCTGCTGATCGACAACGATGCTGTTGTGCGTATCGCGGACATCGTCATTAAAGAAGACTTCTACGACGAGCGCCACGCGCTGATCTACGAAGCAATTATAAAATTATATAACAAGCACCGCCCCCTAGACGTCCTAACCGTCAGCAACCAGCTAAAGGAAGATAGCTTCCTCGATACAATCGGCGGATCGTCTTATTTGGCAGAGCTTACAAACCTAGTCCCAACCGCTGCCCACGTCGTGCAGTATGCCGAGATCGTATCCGGTAAATCCACACGCCGCCGCCTGATCAAGGTTAGCGAAGAACTAGTGTCACTCGGCTACGACGAGTCCAAGCAGATAGAAGAAGTCATCGAGTCGGCCGAGACAGAGCTATTTAATGTATCGCAGCAACATGTCCAGCAAGACATAACCAGCCTAGAGTCCGTTCTGGCCGGCAGCTTCGAGCGTCTCGACGACCTGCACCGCAACAAGGGTAAAATCCGCGGGGTACCAACCGGCTTCAAAGACCTCGACAATACCCTAGCTGGTCTGCAAAAGAGCGACTTAGTCATACTAGCGGCCCGTCCTGCAATGGGTAAGACTGCCTTCTCGCTAAACCTGGCCTACAACGTAGCTATTAAGGCGCAGGCACCAACCCTAATATTCAACCTCGAGATGAGCAAAGAGCAGCTTGTAGATAGGTTGCTAAGTGTCGAGAGCGGGGTAGACGCCTGGAACATCCGTACTGGTAATTTGTCCGACCAGGACTTCGAAAAGATCGGTGCAGCCATGGGCACACTGGGCGAGGCTCCTATATACATTGATGACACGCCTGGCCTCACCGTATCAGAAATGCGTACCAAAGCTCGGCGCGAGCAACACAAGCAGCAGCTCGGTCTTATTATTGTCGACTACCTGCAGCTAATGAGCGGTGGTTCTAGATTTAGCAGCGATAGCAACCGTGTACAAGAGATATCCGAAATATCACGCGGACTTAAGCTCATTGCTCGTGAGCTTAACGTGCCGGTCCTGGCACTTAGCCAGTTAAGCCGTAGTGTAGAATCACGCAGCCCACCGCATCCGCAGCTTTCAGACCTGCGTGAATCTGGCTCTATCGAGCAAGATGCCGACGTCGTCATGTTCCTCTACCGTGATGAGTATTATAATCCAGAAAATACTCAGAAGCCGGGCATCTTAGATATCATGGTTAAAAAGCACCGTAACGGCCCGACAGGAACAGTCGAGCTATTCTTTGATAGCGCCAAACAACGTTACCGCAACCTCGCCAAACAACACCAAACTCCCTTCGAATAAACAGATTAAATCTTTAGTGTTCTTGCGTATCAGTTAGCGTGTTAAAATAGTGCTATGGAATATGTGAGGCAAAACGCTGCCAAAGCGTGGGGGATTATTAAGCGCGAGTGGCCACTAGAGCTCAGCGCTACTTTATTGATTGGTATTGCTTTTATACTACTGACGACAAGCATCCGTAGCTTGGTTGGGGGCTATAGCGCGGTAGAGGCTGCCACTGTGGCTAGCACCGACACATTCCCCTCAGTTATAGACAACCTGCTTTACTGGCCATACTTCGTGCTAGTGTGGGTCACCAGGCTAGTCATAGACGACGCGTTCTTTGCAGCACGCACAACCAGCGCTCTGATGGGCCTTAGCGCAGTTATTGGTATGTTCTTTATTATCAGCAGATGGTTTGGCCCGCGACTAGGTATAGTGGGAGCCAGCGTATTTTTGACCGGCAGCTGGTTCTTGACACTATCTAGAGTAGGGGGTCCAGAAATATCAGGAGTTGCCAGCCTGCTAGTAACCTACGCGGCTGGTCTGTGGCTTATTAACAGCCCCCGCAAGCTACTACCAGCAATTGTTGCTCTATTGTCGTCGTTCATTGCCAGCTTTACGCCGTTTATGCCCTGGCTATTCATAGCTGGTCTAATATTCGCAGTGACGAAGGCCAGGCCACTGTTAAAAATAGTACCGATTTGGCTGTGGATAGTGTCCGGACTTGCTGCACTTGGGGTTGGCGGGGCACTGATTGCCGGCGTGCTTAATAATGCAGAGGATGTACGCATAATCTTTGGTCTGCCCTCTAGCCTTAGCAGCCCAGTAGAGATGCTGCGCAACATACAGGAATCTTTGGGGGCATTATTCTGGTTTGCACCAACCAACCCTGGCTCGTGGCTTAGTAATCTGCCAGTGCTTGATATATTTGGCGTCGTAATGGTCGTGCTAGGGGTATACAGTTTAGAGCAATCAATTAGCCTGCGCCGCAGCCAAATCGTAATCGGTACACTCCTGATCATCACATTCTTCTTAGGCATTAACGACGGTGTTAGCTCTGCTGGATTCAGCCTGCTGTTGCCAATTATTACCATCTACCTTATTAGTGGGCTACAGCAGTACTTGCGCCTTTGGTTATCCGTGTTTCCGCGCAACCCATTTGCTAAAGGGTTGGCTGTCGGGGCACTTAGCATCCTGATTGCTGTTAGCAGCCTGTACCAGCTACAGAGATACTTCGTAGCATGGGCCCAGGCCCCAGAAACACGCGAAGTCTATAATATACAGTCGGAATAGGCCCAAAACAGTGGTAGAATATATCAAACAAACTTAGTGTAATTGAACGGAGAACATAATGAGTAAAAAAGACCAAGCCAAAATGCTAATGCAAGTTCGAAAAGTACAGAAAGAACTTAAAAAGACCGTTATAGACGTAGAAGGCGGCGACGGTGCGGTCGTTGTCGAGATCACTGGCGAGCAAAAGATCAAGAAAGTACACATCGACCCAGATGCTATCGACCTGGACGATATTGAAGAACTAGAGTCTTGGGTAGAAGAAGCCGTCAAAGAAGCTATCAACCAGTCTCAAAAGCTAGCCGCCGAAAAGATGCAGCCGCTGATGGGCAGCCTCGGTAGTCTCGGCCTTTAGAGCCTAGAAGAATAGGGTTTATCATCTCTAGCGTATTGCCAAAACCATTGCTCGATCTGATCGAGTCGCTTAAACTCCTGCCGGGTGTCGGTACACGGAGTGCCGAGAGGTATGCCTATTTTCTGCTAAAGAACCACCCCTCTAAGGCAAAACAGCTGGCTGGCTCGCTAGAGGATCTGCACGAGGGTGTCGATTACTGCCAAAAGACATACGCCTTGGTGCCAAAGGGACAAGAACTGTCCGATCTATACACCGACTCGCGCCGTAACAAACACGTTGTGGCCATCGTCGCCGAGCCCCTAGATATTGTCGCTGTCGAGGGTATCAGCGCGTTTAAGGGGACCTACCATGTACTTGGCGGGCTGCTTAGCCCCATAGACGGCATTAGCCCACAAGATCTACGCCTCGATGCCCTAATGCAGCGTATCGACGAGGATATGGTAGAAGAGGTAATTCTGGCCATTAACGCAAGTGTCGAAGGTGAGTCAACGGCATTACTAATCCAAAAAATGCTCGAGGACAAAAGCGTCAAACTAACCCGCCTCGCACAGGGGCTGCCAATTGGCGTAGATATCGAGTACGCTGACCAAATAACCCTGGCCAAGGCCTTTGATGGACGAAGGGATTTCTAAGATGGATAAACAATACCAAGATATTAATAAGCTGGTGCAAGAATCCCAAAAGATAGTCGTTATGCAAGCGGATAATATAGACGGTGACAGTCTAGCTAGCGCCATGGCGCTAGAGCAGATATTAGGCGAAATGGGTAAAGACGTCTATCTGTATTGTTCTGTCGATATAACCGAATACCTTCGGCATATAGATGGCTGGGATCGAGTCAACAAAGACTTCCCAAGTAAATACGACCTGGCAATACTGGTCGACACATCGCAGGCAGGGCTACTCGAAAACCTAACCAACGAGGGTAACATGTCGGCTCTGCAGTCGAGACCTTTTATAGTTATAGATCACCACACGCGCACTGATACATTCCAGATGGACAATATAATCGAGCTTATCGACAATAGCGCATCCGCCACCAGCGAAATCATCTACAACATAGCCAAACACTGCGATTGGCCGCTAGATAGTACCAGCGCCAGCTACATGGCCATTAGCATTAACAGCGACACGCTAGGCCTAACCAGCGAGGCATTGCAAGAAAGATCAGACACGCTACGCGTTATGGCCGACCTAGTAGACCTAGGAGCAAACCTCAGCGAGCTTAACCACAAACGCACCTTAGGTCTACAGATAGATAACGACGTGGTTGCTTATAAGGGCAATCTGCTGCAGCGTATCGTTTTTAGCCACGAGGGACGTATCGCTTCGATAGTCATTCCTCATCAAGAGGTTAAAGACATTAGCACCAAGTACAACCCAACAGTTATCCTGGACGAAATGCGCTTCGTAAAAGATGTCAAAATAATGATTGGCTTTAAGGTATACGACGACTACCAACACGCTCGTAAAAACCGTATGACTGCTCGTATCCGCTGCACCCACGGCACACTTATCGCGCGCGAACTAGCTGAACATTTTGGTGGTGGTGGGCATCCCTACGCCAGCGGTATAAAGTGGGAAGACGACCAACTAGACTTCGAAGCCATCCAGGCAGAAGTACTAGCTAAAGCAGCCGAGCTCCTAGATGCTGTCGATCAGTGATATAATCTAGGCATGAACACACGCGCGACTTGTTGTCCTAGCTAACTACCTACAATCCTTGTCTATTTTAATCAGGAGGCAACATGCAACTCTATAACTCGCTCACCAAACAAAAAGAAGAATTCACCGCAATCAAAAAAGGCCACGTGTCCGTATACTCCTGCGGGCCAACTGTCTACAACAACCTACATATTGGTAACCTCAGTAGCTTTATCTATGCCGACACACTAGTTAGACTGCTGCGGTTCACGGGTGCTGAGGTAACGGCGATCATGAACATCACCGACATAGACGACAAGATGATCCGTGACAGCCAGGCTAATTATCCAGACCTAGACCCACAAGATGCACTGACGTCACTTGCAGATAAATACACCAAAGTGTTTAAAGACGACATGGCTAAGATTAATGCAACCAGCTTTGAGTATTTAGTAGCAACCGATCATATTAACGACATGCAAAGCCTTATTGCCCAGTTACTGGACGAAGGTCTAGCCTACGTTGAGCCAGACGGCGTGTACTTCGATATCAAAGCTTACGAAAAATCCGGCAAAACTTACGGGCAGCTAACAAACATCGACCGCACCCAAAGTCAAAGCCGTATCCATAGCGACGAATACGAAGGAGCAGGGGACTTTAGTCTTTGGAAGCTACGCAAAGACAACGAGCCATCATGGGACTTTGATTACAAAGGCCAGGACCTTAGCGGTCGTCCAGGTTGGCACATCGAGTGCTCGGCCATGAGCCAAGTTGGCCTAGGCCTCCCCTTTGACATCCACACTGGCGGCATTGACCTTAAGTTCCCGCACCACGAGAACGAGATAGCCCAGTCTACTGCATTGTACGACAAATTTGCTAACTACTTCTTCCATAACGAGCATCTACTGGTAGAAGGTCAAAAGATGGCCAAAAGCAAAAATAACTTCTACACCCTACGTGATGTCGAATCCAAAGACTACTCCCCGCAGACGCTGCGCCTTGTAGTGCTGCAAAGCCATTACCGTAGCAAGCTAGACTTCAGCTGGGACGCCTTGCAGGCAGCTACCGAACGCCTGCATCGCTGGGCAGGTTACCAAGACCTCCTCTGGCAACTAACTGGGGATAGTGACAAAACACAAGAAGCAGAGGCGCTCGAAGTGCTGGACCAAGCAGCTCAGCACTTACTTGATGATCTGGCCTTGCCAGGCGCATTGTCAAAACTTGAAGAATTCTTTGCACTAATCGAGAAAAATGGGCCTGCCCAGAGCTACCGCCAACCAATAATACGCACCTTCGACATGATCAGAGATATCCTAGGTATAGATCTAACCACCAATGACATAACAACAGATCAGAAAAAACTGCTAGACAAAAGACAACAAGCTCGAGCAGATACGGACTGGCAAGCCAGTGACGATATGCGCGACAAACTGCTTGCAGACCACAGCCTCATGGTTAAAGACACGCCCAATGGCCAACTATGGAGTCATGATAGGACCAGCTAGCTCTTAGGCTACTTTAGCTTTGGAGCTTTTCTTAGAGTGCTTGTGGTGGTTGGCTAAATAATCGTCTGCTAGCACTTTTAGAATACCGGCTACTGGTATAGCCAAGAATGCTCCAAAAAGGCCACCGAGGTTAACACCGACTAGCGCTGCAATAAAGACAGTCAGCGCAGACAACTCGCTCTTACGCCCTTGTATAAACGGCTGGATCGTAGCGTTCTCGATCTGTTGGTAGATCAGGAAGAAGACACCGATAAATATAGCTTTGTTAACACTAACCAGTAGGGTCGACAGCACAACGATGGCCGCGGCAATCGAAGCACCGATAAGGGGGATCAAGCCCATCATGCCGACGATCCCAGCCATAGCCAGCGCATTAGGTATGCCCAGTACAAGCATCGCTAGTAGCGACACAGAGGCTGCGATAGTAGCAATAAGTAGTTGACCATTAACATAGCCTGTTATGACCTCGTACATCTGATTGGCAAGGTGCGCACGGTGCTTGCGCTTCTTGGGATCTGTTAGGTGTGATAGCTTTTTGATAATAGTCGGGCCCTCGACCAACATCATGAATGTCATTATTAGCACGGCGATGGTGTTAACAACGGTCGATGTCAGCCTGCCAACAGTCCCGATAATACCGTTCTCGCTACCGGCTACGCGGGTGGCGATGGTTCTGGCAGCCTCTGATATCTCGCCGTCTAGGTCATAGCGCTCTACTAGATTGGATAAAAAGTTGTCTTGACGGCGAAAGTTCTCGACCGTAGCTGGTAGGTCGCTGGCGAATTCTGTCACTTGGTCGACAATCGGAGGCAGGGTAATGCTAAAGAATAAGCCCAAAAAGCTAACTACAAGGATAAAGGCGGTGGCCGTTGCCATGGTTCGGCTTCTACTAGGTAGCTTGGCGCTGATCTTGCTAACTGCTGGATTAAGAGCAATTGCCAAGAACGCCGATACGACTACCAGCACAATTGTAGGTGCGAGTTTACCTAGTAGTTGTATAAACAGCAGTAGACCAACCACCAAAAAGACGGTTCTGGCGGCTGTGGCTATGTCGAATTGGATGGTTACTTTGCGGTTGATTAAGCTCATGCCAACATTATCCCACACCCTGGGGCTACACACCACCCCTAGCAGCTCGCGCAGACAAGCAGCACATGCTGGCTAATGGTTCTCGGCCATCTTTGACAGTTTTAGCTGCGGCTCACGCCTAGCCTAGCACTTCTGTACTGTTAAAAACCTAACCAAGTCTAGATCAATGTGTTCAGCAACACTCCTTCTAACAGAAGAGCTCGATCTAGCTGGCATTTCAGTCACGACATAACCGACTGAGGCTACAGAACAATATTCGACAAACTCTCTTTTGCCGATAGGAATGTCGTTGAGTATCTCGCCCATTTCGCCTTCGTTTGCAACATAAATATAAATTGTAGCGCTACAAGAGGTCTGACCGTCATGATAACAATCAACACGTCCACTACGTTCATCTATCAGCTCATAACTGTTGGATATGGATAGCTCATTATGTTGTTTATCTATATCTCTTTGATCACTAAAGAAAAATCCCTGTATAAAAACTGCCACCATTAGCAGAAGTAAGCAGACAACAAGATTAATCTTGATAATGGGTTTCATGGTCATGAGCATAGCACGCACAACATGTTTTTACAGCAAAAGTATTTCTATAGATTTGTGAGTCTATAATGTGTAGATCTCTAGGATTTTTTGGCCAACAACTTTGTCTATATCGTATTGCTTTACGTGCTGGGCTAGGCTGCTGGCGGTATTTTTTATAAGCTTGCTATCGGCCACTAGCCAGTACTGTAGTATGTCAGCTATCTTCTGCGGCTCGGCCGAATGGAATAACAGTTCGTCGTAATTATGCATAACGCTCTCGTAGCCGGGGTTGCGGCCGGCCAACACTACGGGCACTCCAGCAGCCATTGGCTCTATCAGGCTTATGCCAAAGCTCTCGCCACCTGTAGATGGGAAGATAGCAATGTCTGCCTGAGCCAGATAGGCCGGTTTGTCCGATTCGTCTATGAACCCGTCAAAAGTTATCACACCCTCTAGGCCAAGATCGCGCGACAAGTCCTTGGCTTTTTGCAGCAGCGGCCCTTTGCCGCCTAGATGAAACTCGGCTTTGATACTACTTGGTAATAGGGCGATGCCACGTACAAGGTTAAGGGCGCCTTTTCGCTCGACAAATCTACCCAAGAATACGACCTTCTTTGGGCTATTGTGTGGTCTGGCCTGAGCCTGGTAAAAGCGATCTAGGTTAACCGGATTGGGTATTATTTCTGACGCAACGCCCCAGGCGGAATGATAAAATATCGATGTATTGTGAGTATTGCTAATACAGATGTCTATACGCTTACGGCTGCGATATAGTGCCCAGCCCAGCATCCGGGCACCGAGCGACTCCAGCCAGCCATTGGGCAGCACGTGGAAGGACCCGACTATCTTTGTTTTAGGGTCTGCAGCCCTAATAACCTTAGCGGCAAAGAATGGGCTATAGGGCATTTGTACATGCAGCACATCTAGATCCAACTCTGCCAGCAGACGACGTACCTTACGCATACTGACAGGCAGAGGTGTCCCAACGCGGTTACCATTAAACTTTAGGCGCAGCACTTTGGCTAAGGGGTGCATATTGTCTATGTCCATCCGCTTGGAAGCACCGACTATATAGTGGACAGTGTGGCCGCGATTACTCAGCCAACGACCAAGCGTTAGCACATATTGCTGCACGCCGTCGGGGGTATCTAGTGTGTCGTCTAGTAGTAGGCCGATATTTAGTCTTTTGTCTTTAGCCACGGGCCACGTCCTCGAATATTTTTAGGTGGTTGGCTGCATAGGAGTTAAAGTCGTATTGATCGACCGACTGCTCGGCCCACGCCTGCCAAGCCTTGCGAACTTGCATGTTTGTTTGCATAACCCTTAGGCGTTCGGCAAAAGCTGCCGTGTCTTCGGTGTCCACGATGCTCAAAGCGCCTTCGCCGCGTAACACAGATTGATAACCTTCGTTGTTGCCTGCGACTATAGGGGTACCGGCTGCCATAGCTTCGATAAGTACCACCCCAAAACTCTCGCCGTAAGGAGCTGGGCTAACGTACAAGGAGGCGCCCGCAAATAGCTCAGCCTTGTGATCATCACTTACATATCCTTCGAATTCGACACTATCTAGTTCGTGCTTGGCTGCGTACTCTTCTAATTTGCCTTGCAGAGGCCCGCTGCCTGCCATGACCAGCGGGGGGGTGTCCTCTGGGTACATGTCGCGCAACTCTTTGTAGGCCTTTAGTAGCAGCAGTGGACCTTTGCGCTTTTCTAGACGATTAAGAAACAGTATGTACGGCTTATTGCTGGGTGCGTGATCTTTTAGCGCCGCCCTCCAGGCATCAAGATCAATAGCGTTAGGTATTATCGATACCTGAGCGTCTGGGTCTGCCTCATAAGCATTTGCTGCAGATACGCTGGATCCAGCCGTAATAGCATCTAGCCTTGCAATAACCGACCTTACATAAGCCGAGCGTGCTTTTTCGAGCGACTTATTAATGGCAGTGCGAGGCCAGCGGGCATGCAGCGTACCAACAATTGGCACATCGGCATTCATCGTGATCTGATAGGGGAGCATAGGCATCCATGGCTCGTGTACATTTATGACGTCAAATTTATGTCTAGCTAGCAGTGCCTCTATTTCTTTTTTCGAGCTAGCAGCAAGTGGCGACGTGGTATGGAACGGTGCGCGGAACTTGATCTCTGCCGAGCTGCCAATAAGCTCCATCTGGTAGGGAGCAGTGGGCAAATCCTGGTCTTTGCGTGGGCGAGGGGCAATCACAATAACATCGTGTCCCTTAGCGTGCAGATAATCTGCCAGCCCACAGACAAGCACCTGGACCCCGCCCGGGCGGTGTAGATAATACGGTGATACAATGCCTATCTTCATGCGTCTGATTGTAGCATTAGCTTAGCTGCCAGAGCCTGGGGGATGATCGCGGCTACTTCGTCCTTATTTGCCGTAATACTTGGCGAATGCGACTCTAGTTCTACGTTGTATGTAGTTACGTTGTTATAAACCTTGTCGAGGTTACGACTTACGGTGCCTGGGTTAAAATAATTGTCACCCGTCAGGGCAACATTTTCGACATTTAGGTCTACCCGGCCCATATCAGCAGCCTTCGAGCCCAACATGTCGCGGAGCGTATGGGCCCAAGTGCGGAACTCGTTAATATGCCAAAGGTCTATCTCTGCATTTAATCGCTCGTCGTGCTGTCGCTGGTCTAGACCTTTAAACTTGTGTTTTGCGTTAAAGCTCTTGGCATAAACACGCCGCAGCACAAACGAACTAAAGAGTGTTTTTTTGATCATCCAACTAGTTGGATGATGACTTAGGAATATTAATCCAAATCTAAACAACCTAATTTGCATCCTAGAATAAAGAAAGTCTGTACTGTGGGTTGTACCGGCCAGGCTAGCAAGCAAACTAACTGTAGGTGTAATACCTGGATGTCTCTGCAGCATACGGGTGACCACCAGCATGCCAAGAGAAAACCCGGCAATCTTAATTCTATTGCCACTGTACTCTGCCCTAATAAAATCTGCTAAATAGTCGGCTAGGTTGTCAATACTGGGAGCCTTGCCAATCTTCTGCAGATGATCCATCCCGCCAAAACCTGGCAGATCAGGCAGCGTAACGTTACCGTACTCCCGCAGTGCCTCTACCATGCCTGCGTTGCGCTCGATACTAGCGTGCGAGCCATACACTAGCAATATATCCTCGTCTGCCAACTTCTTGCGCAGGGCAGGTGCACGCATAACTCGACCATGCAGCCCATTAATACTTAGGGGGTAGATGTGCTTGTTTGTGTTCATACTTATATAAATATAATGCGTCAATTAGGCGGTATATGCAATATAATAGATAGTCATGAATATGCGCACATCCAACTCGATACCTATTTTGTTAATAACTGGCTTTTTGGGCAGCGGTAAAACTACACTGCTTAACGGCTTGTTGTCTAACACCAAAGGGCTAAAAATTGGAGTGATCGTTAACGATTTCGGCGATATTAATATCGATTCGCTGCTTGTGGCCTCGCAAACCGATCAGCAGCTAGAGCTAAGCAACGGCTGTATCTGCTGCTCTGTAGACGACGATGACCTAGACGATGCTATCAGCAAACTTGCCCACCGCGGCAGCATGATGGACTATATTATTATCGAGGCCTCCGGGTTGGCCGAGCCGCGTGATTTGGCTACCATGCTGCGAGTTATGAAAAACGAATATGCACATTTCGATGGCTTGGTTAATGTTGTGGATGGCCAGAACTTCGCCAAAAACAATCAGACCCATCCTGGCGCTATAGATACACTAAGCTTCGCCGATATAATACTAATCAGTAAAGTAGACCTTATATCTAAGGACGAATTGGCCGAAATAGAGCAGGGGATTCGCATGGTCAACAAAAACGCCCGTATCATGCATGCAGCAGACGGCGATGTCGACTCGCGGCTACTAATGGAGGATGTCAAAAGCTCCGAAGCTTCTAGCCAATTATCATTAGGCGACGACCATAGCCACTCGCATCTACACGAAGAGTTTAGTAGTGTTAGCTTTAGCACGAATAAACCACTTGATCCGCAGGCGTTCGAAGAGTGGTCGAAAAATCTAGATCCAAACATTTTCCGGGCCAAAGGCTTCTGCTACTTTGGCGTAAAGGGCGTCGAGCAAAAATATATATTCCACAGCGTTTCTGGCCGCAGCAAGCTAAAGCTAGACGAATGGGCCCCAGACGAGGCACCACAGACAAATCTAGTGGTCATCGGCAGAGACCTAGACGAGAAAGCAGTAACCGAACAACTAGAAAGTCTGGTAGATACCAAGCCAGATAACGTTAACCAAGACACCCTAATGGATGTCTTTAAATACAGATAGCAATGAAGATGAGCAAAAACAAGATAGTAAAGCCAATTGGTGAATGGGTGCCAGAAGTGCTTAAAGACAATCCCGATGACATCATTGCTATCAGGTCCCTAAAAACCTACATAGATGCGATCGCGCGCGGCGACTCGTTTTCCTACCCAGAGATCGAATTTTATGGGCCAGAAGACTTATCATCTGAGTCTATAATCAAAGTACATGGTTCGGTGCTTAGGAGTGGATACCAGGCGGGTACAAACTTTAAAGCTTTTACTTGTGTAGTTACAAGAAATACTTTTCTAAATTATGTTCGCCGACGGCGCCACAACAAAGAAATCCTAAACGACAAAACTGCTGAAAGCGTTTCACGACAACCGGCTGTGGGGATGTTTGCGAACGAAGAAAAAATGTTATCACAGGAACCACTGGCCCTAACAGAGCTAGCAAGTATCATTAACAGCATGAATGAAGACCAAAGAGAGGCGCTAGTGCTAAGAACATTAGGCTACAGGAACACCGATATAGCAGATATACAGGGTGTCCCAGTAGGCACAGTCGGGTCTAGGTTGTACAGAGCAAAGCAAAATGTTGCACGCAAACTCAAGATAGACGACAATGTTGGTGAAGCAGACATTTGATAGTTTTATATTTATAGCATAAAATAGTCAGGCTAAACAGCGCCCGCTAATCGGAGATCGTCAGCCGGTACAAGGATTATAGAAATCTTTGACTTGGCTGATGATCGCCTAGCTGATGAGTGCTTAGGCGCCCAGAGCGTATACTGGTTGTACGAGAGGGGCGGTCTTAGTGCTTAACAGATAGCTAGCGCAGCCAATCAATGATATTCTACTAATCACTTGTAAGGCTTGGTAGGACACCTGGTTTTGGTCCAGGCAATCTAGAGCAAGATAGTAGAAACATCCACCGCTAATCGGAGATCGTCTAATGGTAGGACACCTGGTTTTGGTCCAGGCAATCTAGGTTCGATCCCTAGTCTCCGAGCCATAGTAATAAACCCAGGCATTTATGCCTGGGTTTATTACTATAGTTTCGTAGAAACCTAGGTTCGAACCTAACAAGCGAGCTTGCGAGCGGTAGGTTCAGATAATTTGGGCGAGAGCGTGCAGCGCTTGCACGTGCGAAAGCTTGCCAAATTATATTTTATATCCCTAGTCTGTGATCCGATTCGATAATTTTATGGATAATGACTACATGCAAACAGAAATAGAAGCTAAGTTTTTAAATATAGATAAGAGCGCAATAATAAAAAAATCAACTCTTTAGGCCTAAAGAACTTAGGCCCACTACTTTAATGCGGCGCAAAAATCATGACTTCCCAGACAAGAAGCTGCAAAAGATTGGTGGCTGGGTGCGCTTGAGAGATGAGGGCGATCGGATAACACTCACTTACAAGCAGATGAGTGACAGGTCTATACACGGTACTCAAGAAGTGGAGGTAACTATAGATAGTTTCGAAGAAGGTGAGCAGATCCTAGCTGCTATAGGCCTAGAGGTAACTTCATTTCAGGAGACTAGACGTAATAGCTGGGAGTACAAAGGCTCTCAGATAGAACTTGATGAATGGCCTTGGGTCCACACACAACTAGAGATAGAAGGTGAGAGTGAAGAGCTGGTAAGAGAGATAGCTAAAGATCTCGGGCTAGAATGGTCAAACGCAAAGCACGGGAGTGTAGAAATTGCCTACATGGATGTATTCGACTTTGAAGAAGAAAAGTTCTACGACTTAGATACAATCTCCTTTGACGCAAAGCCCCCAAAGTGGCTCGAAGAGACCCGTAGATAAAGTTTGCATTTTTTGATATACATACGACAGAAATAGGTTCAATCTTTGGCCCAGACAGTAAGGTCATGATTGCCTGATGTAGAAATGGACTCTCGGTTCAAAACCCCCAATCGGTTGAGCTATTACGCTCCCGAGAGGGGGTGTTTTCGTTTTAATGGGCACTTATCTTGTTAGTCTAGGCCATCATCATGAGTAAATAGTTCTGGCATACTTTCTGCCTCGCTTAGTGCAAGTGGCGACGGCTCTGACAAATATATAGACCCATTGATAGACACCTGCCCAACACTCTTGCGATTGCTAGCCCTACCTGTGTTAACTTGCTGGGAGGTAGGTTCGACATGGCGGGGATTAGAGCAGGCATGATTGCTGCACAGGTGATCTCGGTTGAGGCGCTCATGATTAGGGTAGTTGCTGTTGAGGAAAAGATCTAGGGACCTTATGTGAGCTCTACGACCTTTGTAGCGCGGGTAATGAGGAGACTCTTTACCAGGCGCTGTCTTGCTGGTCATGGATCTTGTATAGGTCTGACCGTTTAACGGCCTATTCCAGCACCCAGTCTGAGCATCTACACCTTCAAATCCTCCCATATATTCTTTTATATCGAGGGCAAAAAGAGAGTTATTCAATGATATAGCTATATCAAATTCTTCAAAAGATAGCTCCACAGGAGGAAGAAAATGACCATACAACAAAACTCCACACTCACTCCTCCCACGCGTAAGATAGTCAATCTGGACCCCAAGTAGCTCAAAAAGAGGCAGCGGTTCATAGCGAACCTGTCCACTCTCAAATCTTGGCATCAAAACTTTTTGTCTATCTATCACCAGTAATAGACTATTTACTCAATTGCCTCAAGCAAGCATAAGTACATTCAATTCTAAAATCTAGTCGAGCCTGTCAGGGCTCTGATCTGCCGCATTGGTAGCGTCTCTCCAGCCTGATTTTGTGTTGCCCTGGGCAGGTAATCCACCATTGTCTTTGAGCATCTTGGTCATATGCATAAGGTTCCAAGCCATGATGGTCGTGTTACGGTTGGTAAAGTCGTTGTCATAGCCATTGCTCTCTACTGGTTTGCCCATATATTCTATGTCTCCGTAACTGGGGCCGGGACCGGCCTCTCCAAGCCAGGCAGCATCTACCTGTGGTGGGATGGTGTAACCAATGTGCGACAAGGCGTAAAGTACATCCATAGCTACGGCTTTGGCACCGTCCTCGTTACCGGTTACTAGAACGCCGCCAACCTTGCCGTAGTACAGATACTGGTCTTTGTCGTTTGTATCGCCGCTATAGGCGTACATACGCTCGATAACTAACGTAGCTACACTGGACTTCACGCCTAGCCAGATAGGAGAGCCGAGTATCAGTATGTCAGCGTCCATGATCATTTGTTGGATCTTGGGCCAATCATCTTCCTGACCTGATCCGCTCAGGTCCTTTTCCATCCCAAAACCAATATTGTAGTCCAGCGCGTGGATCATGGTTACGTCAACGCCTTCTTTTTTGAGTATATTTGCAGAGCGGTTCATCAGCTTCTGCGTATGCGACTTAGACCCGTCCTTTTTAATGGAGCAGTTTATATATAATGCTTGCAAGTTCTTCACTAAACCTCTCTAATTACTTCGAACAGTATACACCTTTATACTAAAAGCACGCCATGGTGGCGTGCTTTCGTTAGGCTTAATCCTTACAGGCTAGTAGCTGCGGTTGTTGTTGCTCCGCGGCTGCTCTACAAATGTTACTGAGTAGCCCTGGTTGTTACCGCGGCCGGTGCGACCGATGCGGTGAGTGTAATCTTCGTAGCTCTGGGGGGTGTCGTAGTTTACAACGTGGCTGATGCCATCAACATCGATGCCTCTGGCGGCAACGTCTGTGGCGACTAGTATGTTTAGCCTGTTTTGCTTTAGCTGCTCGAGAGCGCGCTTGCGCTGTCCTTGGCTCTTGTCGCCGTGGATTGATCCAGCCTTGAAGCCCCTGTCTGCTAGTTCGCGGCTAAGCCTGTCTGTATAGCGCTTTGTCTCGCAGAATATTAGTACCTTATCGACACCTTCTTCTACAAGAAGGTCATGCAGCAAGTCTATTTTGTGCGCCTTGTCGTTGTAGTAGGTGACTGATTGCTCGACGTTGTCGCTGGTGTCGGCGGTCGTAGCCACGATCTTGATAGGCTCGTTACCGAACTGGTTGATCAGCCCCTCGATCTTGTTGTCCATGGTTGCCGAGAAGAATAGTGACTGCTTCTCTGACGGGGCAGAGCTAAGTATGCTGCGGATATCGTTAACAAATCCCATGTCTAGCATGCGGTCCACCTCGTCTAGTACGACGACGTCTAGATCTGTAAGATCCAGTGTGCCGCGCTCTAAGTGGTCTTTGATACGCCCTGGCGTACCGATAACAATCTGGTGTTGACGCGATAGGTCGCGTAACTGGGGTCCGATGGACATACCGCCGATAAGCAGTACATCAAAAATACGGAGACCTCGTGATATGCGGCGTGATTCGGCCTGGATCTGCTGGGCTAGTTCGCGTGTAGGGGCAATGATCAGGGCCTTCTTGCAGTCTCCGTGGATTATACGACTAATAAGAGGCGCCAGGAAGGCGATAGTCTTGCCAGTACCAGTGTTGGCCAGACCAAGTACGTCGCGACCAGTAACCGAATGGGGGATAGACTGATCCTGAATCTTAGTAGGGGTTGTAATCTGCGCACTGCGCAAGTTGTCCTTAAGCTTGTTATGTAGTTCGAAGTCGTCAAAGCTGTTCTGAGGCTCGTACACAGTGTGCTTAAGCGGCTTAGCTTTTTTGATAAACCTCTCTGGGTTGATGTATTGCTTTTTGGGCCCCTTCTTAAACTTAACCGAGCGCCCATTACGCTTGAACCCTCCGCCACCACGGTTAGAGCCACCGAAGGCTCTTTTGCCTGGGCGTCCTGAATTATATCTATTACTCATATATGTTTCTTTCCAGCAGAGTACTGCCGTTATTTGGTTGGGATCTGTGCGTTTCGCATAAACACCTTAAAAAGGCCTGTCGGAACTGTCTGATACCGCTATCGAGCTTTATCAAAGAAGCTCTTGTATTTGCTATAACTGATCGGCACCTATGCCCTCAGCGAAGAGACTCTGCGTAAAACTAGAATAGATTATCTCATGATAAGCGCATACGTGCAAGTGCTTTTCTTTAAAATATCTTTATTAGGAAGAGAGGCCAAAGTGGTCCAAGACTGCGGACACCTTAGGTTCTGTGCCGGCGTAATGGGTTTCTACCAGGTTGCCATCGTCGTCTATCAGTACCGTAAATGTCTGGAAATTAACACCGTATTTCTGGCGCAAGTCTAGCTCTTGGTCATAATCTGCCTTTATAAACGTAACGTCTGCTGGTATGCCCTCGCTAATAATGTTGTTCTGAAAGGCGTTACAGGTCAGACACCAGTCGGCATGGAAATAGACAATCTTGGTTCCTTCGGTTTCGGCAATGGCTGTATCTGTAAAGTGTATGTAGTTATCAGGGTAGGCATCTTCGCCAAACACCTCTAGCGCATCGTTGGCATCGCTAAACAGGCCTGGTCGGGCAGCGCTGCCACGCAGCAGGGTAGTGCCTACGCCCAGCACCATAACTAGGATTGCTATAGGAAAAAATTTAGATCTCATTAGACTAAACTATACTACTTATAGTTACTAGTATCAATATCCTACAGCGCCGGGAGAGTCGAACCAACGTCAGGCCCGACGTTGCGGGACCGCTTTAGCTCGTAAAACGACTTGTTGCTGGCCAGTTTGGACAAGCCGTCCCATAGGTCTAGGCCTTCTTGCTCGCTTGGCAGGGCAGTGATGACAGGCCCAAAGAACCCAGTCTTGCTACCATCCTCGGCGACAAAAACTATCAACGGTACGCCTATGTCGTTACCAGCCACGTCAGTTGCCTCGGACAAACTAGCTGCTAGGGCTGTGTCGTGATCGGTGTTATCTAGCTCGCTCATCAGCTGTGCAGACAGACCTAGATCCTCTACAACGGCTGCAATTACCTCGTCGTTATACGGCTTGCCTTCCACAAAGTGGGCAGCGCCAAAGGCTTTATAGAGCTCCGAGCGGTCGGCACCACCTGCAACGGCAGCTTCTATCAGTCGATGTATCCGGTGGCCAGCTTGGTGGGCAACGACATATGGATTGTTAGTATCTGTCGAATCCATCTCTTTATTCTTCATCGCCAACGAGAATGGTCGCCATTCGACATTTATATTGCACTGCTTTTGCACCTGTGTGATCCACCGGCTTGTTATCCAGCACCAGGGACAACATGGGTCGTAATAAAATTCAATATTCATAAGTTCTATTATACAGATAGAATAGAACTGATGATTGGTACAGTACCAAAACTCCGCGCGAGTCACGCCTATTTGCTGGCTACGCTAGTAACGCTGGTAGGTAATGTGACCCTAATTACATTCTGGCGCGATAATGCAGAAGACGCCCTAAGCTATGTGGCCGACAATGCTTGGCAGCCGTACATCCTGCTAATGAGCTATACGCTTGCAGTGGTCGCCTTGACTATTTACTTCCTAAAAGGGCACTTCTTTGCCCATGTCGATGCCAGTAAAACCTTCCGAACAACCTATTACCTGGGGCTTCTATCCCTGGTGGTCCTTAACGCTACGCCCTCACTCAATCCAACACTCCTAAGTATCCATCTGGGGCTAGGGCTGCTCAGCTTTGGGGTAAATCTATTCATCTACGCCCAACTTGTGCTCAACCCAGTAGTTCGAATGCCGGTCAAGCTGTATACGCTGCTAACCGTAATAATAGCCAGCCTGATGTTCGTGCTAGTAAAGTCTATCTGGTCACAAGTCATCTTTACGGCCTTAGGGCAAAGCGTGATTATAGTCTGTGCCTACTGGCCAAAAGCCATCCCACCCCTGGACCAGCTTGACTAGCATAAGCGCAGTAGCCTAGTATAGTCATATAAATAAGGGGGTAAAATGAGTAAAATCTTTTCAGTAAAACACGTGTCTTTAGTGCTGATACTTACCGCGCTGTGGTTCGCTGGATCAACATGGTGGTATGTATGCGAGACGCAAGAGTTATGCGGCGACGACACAGCGGCTGTCGAAACAGTATCTAACGCTGACCAAAACGTCGAAGAAGTAGAAGAAGTCGTAGAGCAGCCAGCTACACCAAGCTTCGATACAACTAGAACACTGACTGCTTTCTACGAATCCGACGTAGCGACATTTACGGATAGGAGCTGGGAGGCAGAACTGCAAGAGTTTGCCGACTATCTAATTGCAACACCCGAGGCTACCGCTACAATCGCAGGCTTTACCTCATTTGTTAGCCCTAACGATAACGAGAACTCGCTGAGCTCACTACGGGCACAGGCCCTCAAAGACGAGCTGGTGACACTTGGTGTAGAATCTAGCAGAATCTTTACCGAGTCCCGTGCTGGTGACGATGCAGTAGCAGACAATACTACAGTAGACGGCCAAGCCCTCAACCAAAGAGCTATTCTAAGCATAAATTAAGCAACCACCTAAAGGAGATAACAATGGACACAGTAGGAATATTCGAAAACCTAAACATCAAAGACAAAGACACCGCCGCCTGGGAGATCCTCATCATGCTGCTTGGCGCCTTCTTGCTCGGCTACTTGCTGAGAGCTCTTGTTTGCCGCGCTAAGTGCAGCACAAAGAACGCCGCAATGAGCACATCAACAGCAGCACCAGTAGCAGCGGCCGCAGCTACGCCACGTACGGTCAAGCCAGACGATCTAACGATAGTCGAGGGCATCGGACCAAAGATCAACGAACTCCTACAAAACGGTGGTATAAGGACCTTTGCCGACCTCGCCAACGCAACACCTGCTAGGCTGAAGACCATACTTATCGAAGCCGGTCCACGCTATAAAATGCACGATCCAAAGACTTGGCCAAAGCAAGCTTCGTTAGCCGACGAAGGCCGCATGGACGAGCTAGAAGCGCTAAAAGATCGCCTCAGCGGCGGACGCTAATCTTGACGAAAAGACTTAACCTGAGCCAACTAATGCTAGCGGGGCTGATATTGTTCCCGCTAGGTTACGTTATAGGCAAATCGGCCTCCAGCACCCAAGCTGAGGATTCTACCGTGCACAGCGCGGACAGCCACGGTGGTGACTCTCATGCCGTTCATACCCTTTATTAAGTCCCAGACGCCACGGCAGCACCACAAATCGTTAGCTTCGAAGTAACCCCCGATACAAAGGCCGGGTGGAATATTACGCTGGCGACCGAGAATTTCACTATCACCCCGCAGAATGCGGGCGGTGAGCATGTAGATAACGAAGGCCATGTCCATCTATATGTAGACGGCGCAAAGGTCGCTAGGCTCTACAGCAATAGCTACCATCTAGAGCATGTCGAAGAGGGCATGCGCGAACTAACTATTACGCTCAACACCAACGACCATCAAGAATACGCTATCGGCGGCAGTCGCATCGAAGCCACTACCTTCATCACCGACACCCACCACACAGATCAATAGCTTCAAAAATAAGTGAATATAGATAGACTAGCTCAGCTATTACTCAGGATGTCTTGATAGTCTATAGGCACGGTCGAGGTCAAAGAACCAAAACCAACATCCAAGGCAGCCAAGCCGCACCAATAAGTAGTTATGAGAGGTGGACGGGTAGGGCACATCTGGAGGGTACAAAGTAATAGCCACTTGGCATATAAGTTAGGAGGCACTATTAAGAAATTAATCCTAAGTGCTGCGGTATTATCCGCATCCACACTAGGTCTTGTCGGAGTCGCTGGCGCACAAACATCAACTGATGTTGACTCGTTTGCATCTCGCTTGGCTCAACGCTTTAATCTAGAGGAATCAGAAGTATTTGAATTCATAGAAGAAAGTCGACAAGAACGCCGCGAGGCTAAAGCCGAAGCTCGAACTGAAGCTCTATCAGTAGCTGTTGAAGACGGGGTAATAACCCAGATTCAGCTAGACGCGCTGCTAGAAAGAAAGGAAGAGTCACAGGCAGCCAGGCAGGCCCTAAGAGATTCCAACGCAGGCCGTGAAGAGATCCGAGATCAAATCCAGTCTAGTCGTGAAGAATTCCAGGCTTGGGCTGAGGCAGAGGGCATCGACCTCGAAGAACTTTCCGAATACTACAAAGGTAGTAGCCGGAGCAATAACCGCGGCTAATACATAGCCGTAGTGACCAAACCATTTAGAGTGAGGCAAACACCTCTAACGCACCTAGGCGACATCGTCGCTACAAATTGAGATTTAATAGCCCCCGCAATACAAATGCGTGTATTGCAGGTCACGTAAACAACCAGACGGATTTGTGTTGTGGGGGCTATGATAGTTTTGCAGTCTATTGGCTAACACCCATGTTAGCCACGTAGCGTCTAGTTTTACTCCTTTTTTACTAGGCGCTCAATACAGAAAGTCACCCCACCCCCTGGTGGCTTTTTGTATTGAGGGGCAAAAAGTGACGTTTGTGGGTATTCTCAGCTAGAACTCAGGTTAATACGTATAATATAGCTATGAGAATATTAGTAGTCGAAGACGAACACAAAATTGCAAACGCTATCAAGCGTGGGTTAGAACAAGAGACCTATGCAGTCGATGCTGTTTATGACGGCGACGACGGTCACGCCTATGCAACCACCGAAGAATACGATCTAGTTATCCTTGATCGCATGATGCCAGGTGAATACGACGGGGTAGGCATAGTGACCGAAATGCGCAAGCAAGGCATCCATACCCCAGTCCTCTTCCTGACAGCCAAGGACGCCACCAGAGACCGAGTTGCGGGCCTAGATGCTGGTGCGGATGACTACCTTATTAAACCTTTTGCTTTCGAAGAGCTGCTAGCCCGTGTCAGGGCACTACTGCGCCGCCCCAACACTCAGGTAGAAGATACCTTAACCTACAAAGATCTTACGCTCGAGCGCTCTAGCTTCTCAGCATTACGAGCTGACACCCCGATAGAACTAACCCAAAAAGAATTTGCCCTCCTAGAGTATATGATGCGCCACCCGGGCGAAGTCCTCAGCAAAGATCGCCTCATACAGCATGTCTGGGACTATGATGCTGACATCTTACCCAACACAGTAGAGGCGTTTGTTGGCTACCTGCGCAGCAAGATCGATAAGCCTTTTAAAGGTCAAGAAGACTATATCCAGACCAAGCGTGGATTTGGCTATGTATTTGGCGTAAAATAATACCTATGTTTAATCCCCCGATCCGTCCATCTAAAACTTGTGTCGAGGTGGCGTAGTAGTGCTAAATTCGTGGAGGACTCTGTTTGACTCGGCTCTTATAAAGCTGACGTCCATATATACTCTTATCCTACTTTTTGTAAGCGTAGTCTTTAGTATTAGTTTTTATCAAGTTTCCGTCCGCGAGCTTAACACCAGCAACCTTCAGCAGGCTCAGGTGTTGCAACGTGTGTTACGTTTTGACACTGTAGACGATAGGGATGACTTTTTTGCGGCCCAATACGACGAACTAGAAAACTCCAAAAAGCGCGTAGGTGATCGCTTAGTTCTCGCCAATATATTTGTGCTTTTTGGATCACTGCTCCTCAGCTACTTCTTGGCTCGCAAGAGTCTAGAGCCTATTAAGGCTGCCCACGAAGCGCAAACAAGGTTTACAGCCGATGCTTCGCACGAACTGCGAACCCCAATAACCGCTATGATGTCCGAGATACAGGTGGCCCTGCGTGATCCCAAGCTCAAAAAGGCAGAGTCCATAGAACTGCTGGAAAGCAATCTAGAAGAGCTAGGAAAGCTCAGCTCATTATCCGATGCGCTGCTGCGCCTATCCAGAGGCCGCGAGTCTGGCGAGATCCAGAACAGCAAATTGCTGGTAGATGGAGTCATCCAAGAAGCCTGCAGTAGGGTAGAGAAGCGCTTGGTAGAAAAGAACATCAAGATAGAGAAGCCCAAAAGCTCTACCCTAACTATATTCGGCGACAAAGACATGATAATCGAGCTTATCTACATACTGCTAGATAATGCCGTAAAATACAGCCCCGAGAAAAGCACCATCACTATCCGGGCAAAAAAGTGCCGCAACAATAACACGCAGATATATGTAGCCGACAATGGCCCAGGTATACCCATGGAGCTGAAAGACAAAGTCTTCGAGAGGTTCTACCGCGTGGACGAATCCCGCAGCAAGACTAAAGGCTACGGCCTTGGTCTTTCGATCGCCAAACATATTGCCATCCTGCACGGAGGTTCTATATGCCTGGACGAGCGCAAAAAGAAGGGTACCTGCTTTGTAGTGACCCTCCCACGCTGCTAGACCTATAGTAAGCCGTCAGCTTGCATGATAAAATATCCATAAGCATGAAAAAACAACTATCGGCCACTATGGGATTACTGATTGTGATGATCGGCATCGGAACGGTGCTATTCCGATCATTAGAGGACTGGACATGGGTGCAGAGTTTTTACTTTACTGTCGTTACCTTAACGACAGTCGGCTACGGAGACCTAGCACCATCAAGCGACGTATCTAGACTAGCAACAGCGCTGTTCATCCTTGTTGGTGTTGCCATCGTTGTCTCGGCACTATCAATTGTAGGCAATATGGTTCACAGCAAGAGCAGAAGGCGCAAATAATGGCCTACCGCCCCCTTAGTACACTGGAAAAACTAAACCGTAAGGTGTTCGACAAACGTAGTATGATTAGCGACGAGCTGCTAGAGAGCAAGATACGCGGCTTCTCCAAACCTACGCTTAGCTACTTTATGCTGCTAATTGCCAGTGTTATTATTGCGACTCTTGGACTGCTCATGAACGCTTCGGCGATTGTTATCGGGAGTATGATTATCTCGCCACTAACCTGGCCGATGTTTGGCCTTGCGGACGGTGCTGCACTAGGTAACCGCAAGCGTATATGGGCCAATCTGGCAATCCTTGGGATATCTATCCTGCTGGGCGTTATGCTGGCCTACGTACTAACAATCTTGTCGCCACTCAAGGTCATAAACAGCGAAATCTTAGCCCGCTCACAACCAACACTGCTTGACGCCGTTGTTGCGCTGACGGCTGGTGGTATCGGTACACTAGCGATTGTACGCAAAAACATCTCTGACTCCGTTGCAGGTGTTGCCGTAGCCCTATCACTCACGCCGCCACTCTGCGTGCTGGGCATCGCACTTGCCCTGGGCGAGGGCGAAATTGTTATTGGTAGCCTGCTGCTGTTAGCAACCAACGCGCTATCGATTACATTTATTGCAGGTGTACTTTTTATACTCATCCATTACTCTTGGAGGCGCAAATTACGCATGGCTCCCAAGGCCTTTGGCATCATGGCTGGCTCACTGCTAATAACGGCTATACCCCTGTACCAACTACTTAATGATTACTCACTAGAGACTTCGTCTTACTCTGTTGTGCAGCAAAAGCTCGACAGCTTTGTGCAAGGCCTAGACCCTAACAGCAGCATCCAAAACGTGCAGACTAGCCTTGAGGAGCAATCTGGTACGGACACCCTGGTTGTAACGGCAGACGCCTTTATACCCGACGGTAACGTTATCAGCTTTACTCAAAAAGAAAATCTCGTGAGCGAGCTAGAGCAAGACCTCGATAGACGAGTCGACCTACAGCTGCGCATCCAAAATATATCGCTACTCGCCAGCGAAAGCGACATTGCGGACGAGAACACCAGCCGCCAGATACAAAGCGCAGTTGTGCACGAAGTGCTCAATATTAGCCCCGAGCTAAAGGTCGACCAGATAACCCCTCGCAAAGACAACGACCAGGACAACTCCTGGACAATCGAATCGCAAATAAGCGGGCTAGAATCGCTGCTACTCAACAACTCCCAGATTGCTCAGATCGAACAAAGCGTAAATATCCAAACCGGGCAGTTTATCACCATGGACGTGACTTACATACCTATCATTCCACTAAAGACTAGCGCCCAAGACCAACAGCAGTACATCTACGGCCTAATATCCGACCTATTACCCTCCAACAACAATGGCCTACGCATAACGAGCCTAGAGCTGGCAGAAAGTCCGGATCAAGTCACTGTCGAGTTACAGATACCAGAAGGTGGAGAGCTAGACAATACTACCACCGACCTACTGCGCAACATTGTAGACCGCGAGTTAGGCTCGGACGCAGGATTGGTCATCAACGCAACAACTTATCAGCAAATCAACTTGTAGCACCAGCGTGTACTAGCGTAAAATACGCTTATGCTAAAACATCTTAAGGTTCTCGCCCATAGCGTAGGTTTCCATGCTGTCATGATAACGCTAGTTGTTGCTGTTGGCCTGACACTTGCTAGCCAAAATAAAAAACCTAATACGCTCAGCTCCGTAGAGCCGCTAATGGACCAGGAGTTTACGACCGTGCTGCCCGAGCTGCTGAGGACTGGAGGCAGCCAAGTTATAGATAACACAGAGTCTCTAGAAGAGCCCACCCAGCCCGTGCAAGAACAGCCCGAGGAAACACACTCTGCTACGGAAGGGGAGCCAGTAGAGCTTAAGCCCCAGCACTCCAGCGACATCCTAGATGCCCTGGACGACTTCGAGCAGGACGAATTCTATGCAACCTTAACTCCCAACGACACTTCTTATCCACTGTGGTACCTCGACCAAATCGGCGCACCTAGCGCCTGGGACATATCTACAGGTAGCAGCGACGTTGTCGTGGCTGTCATCGACAGCGGCTACGCACTTGGACACCAAGAACTCAGCAACCGATGGCATATTAATACTGACGAGCAAGGCTCGACTACACCCGGTGACATTTGCTGGACAGGCAGTAGTCAAAATAGGCAGACAAACAACTGCGATGATGATGACAATGGCTATATCGATGACTGGCGCGGCTGGGACTTTAACGGAATCGATAATTCCCCGCAGGCCGGCGAGGTAGACCCTAGCGGCTCCGGCGTGGCCCATGGGACGCTTGTAGCTGGGGTGCTGGCTTCGACTGGCAACAATAGTACAGGCTTCCCGGGCCTAGACTGGAACGCGCGGATCATGCCCCTGCAAGCGCTGTCAGACAATGGTACGGGCTACACTAGCGACATAGTAGCCGCCATAGAGTACGCTGTAGATAATGGGGCAGATATTATAAATTTAAGCCTTGGCGGCCCTATAGACAATCTGGCCCTCTTTCTGAGCCTAAGCTACGCACGATCACAGGACGTGCTGGTTATTAGCTCCTCCGGTAACTGTGCGACACTCGCCTACACGTTCTGTTCGCAGCTGCAGGCCCCGGGCTACCTTAGCTACCCAGCCCTCTACGACGAAGTCTTAGCTATCGGGGCACTAAACAGCGTGGGTAACCGTGCCAGCTTTAGTAGCTACGGACCAGAGCTAGATCTTGTTGCGCCAGGACAAGGTTTAACCATATCGTCCACATGGTCGCCAGCTAACCCAACCAGTAACTACGCCAGCAATATCAGCGGCACGTCTTTCTCTGCCCCAATCGCTAGCGGTATTGCGAGCTTAGTGCGTGCGGCCAATCCTGACCTAAATGTCGAGGACGTACGCAGATTGTTGATAGAGTCGACAACAGCACCGTCCAATAATATATTTACTAACGAACTAGGCTTTGGTCTGCTGCGTGCCGACAAAGCTCTTGAGGCAGCAGTATCAAATGACGCCAGCAACGTAAACCGAACCAACCGCGATCAGCCGCTTATCAATAGCTCGACAGGTACCGATCCTGGCAATCCGATAGGCGCCAACAGTACGCTTACCTCAACGCTAATTTCATACCCGGGCGACCAAATAAAGTTACGCGCACTTAACGCCTCTACTGGGCAGCGTATAACCGTCGGTGACTACAAAACAGGAGACAACGGAGTGGCCCAAGCTCAGTGGCAGACTTCGCAGCTAGGTGCTGGCATCTGGCAGCTGCAGGCTAACGGGCTGCAACTATCCTCATTAACCGAAGTAATCTATATCGTCAATTAGTATGCGCGTACTCTACAGAAACATCCGCGGTAGCACTCTGGAAGAGATAAATAAGCCCAAAAAAGGCTCGTGGGTACACATAGACACACATGACAAGCACAAGATCGAGGACTACGCCAAGCAGCTTAACCTAGACGCTAGTCTAATGCTTGACGGCATAGACCTCTACGAAAGCCCACGTATCGAGCGCGAAGATAGGTCTACATACATCTTTATTCGCTACTACGACCCTAAAGGCCACATTACAAGCACCCAGCCACTGTTAATAGTAGAGTCGAAGGACTTTCTGGTGACAGTCACCAGAAAGTCAGTCCCAGTTATAGACGAACTGATAGGCAAGGGAGAGGTAGTTACAACCCAGAAGCTCAAGCTAATTCTAAGCATCCTAGCCAATGTCAACAAAGGCTACCGTAGCTATCTAAACGGTGTCACCAAGCAGATATTTGTAACTCGCAGCAGACTTCAAAAAACAATTATTAATAATGATGACGTCCTAGAATTCATAGACATCGAAGAGGACCTAAACGAATTCTTGGCAGCCCTGCAGCCATACAGCATCCTGCTGCATGCCCTAGTGAATGGGAAGTTCATGAAGCTCCACGAAGAAGACGAAGACCTAGTAGAGGATCTAGAGCTATCCACTAACGAGCTTATATCACTCAGTAAAAGCAGGCTCAAAACTATGCAAAATATCCGCGAAGCCTACACCACCATTGCAACCAACAACTTAAACAAAGTCTTTAAGCGCCTGACCAGCATTACGATCTTCTTAATGATCCCGACCATCATCAGTAGTTTCTACGGTACTAATGTAGGGCTACCTTTTAGCGACGACAAAGATGCCTTTACAATGATAGTCGTTAGTTCGGCCATCATCGTTCTGTTAACCATACTCTTCTTCCGCAAAAAACGCTGGCTCTAAAGTCTGGCTAAACAATTAGCATGGCATCACCGAAGGAGTAAAAGCGGTAGTTATTATCTATAGCATGCTGGTAGATTCGCTCGGTTTCGGCTCTACTGCCAACAAAAGCTTCTACCAGCAGTAGCAATGAAGTCCCTGGCAAATGAAAGTTCGTCACTAAACTATCTACATGCCGAAACTCATACCCCGGCGTTATAAATATATCCGTCGCCCCAGCTACACCATCTTTTTTGTTTTCCAAACCCAGGGCTTGGAAAGTATCCAGTGATTCAAGGGTGCGTAGGCTGGTTGTACCGACGGCTGTTATGTGACTAGCTTCGGTTATCTTTTGTAGATTAAGTGTATCTACCCAGTAGTTTTCTTTATGCAGCTTGCCGCTGTCAAAGTTCGCTTGGGTAAGTGGGGCGAAAGTGCCCAGTGACACTTGCAGCTCTAGTTCTGCAATGTCATGTGTCTGATGTAGCTCCCGCAGCTGAGCCTCGGTAAAGTGCAGGCCAGCCGTTGGTGCTGCCTTGCTGCCTACGCTATTGGCGTAGACTGTTTGATATTCGTCCGCCAGAGAGTCGTCCTGGGCAATATAAGGGGGGAGAGGGATATGTTCGTGCTCCGCCCACTCTGAGCTGTTATGGGGACGACTAAGCCGCAGAGTACGGAGGCCATCTGCATTTATAGCAACAACTTCTGCGCTCAAGCCCTCAGCTAGCTGGACGTGCGCGCCGTCCTTGAATCTCTTGCCAGGACGCACCATAGCCTGGATAGTATGGGTGTCCAGCTTTTGCAGCACAAAAACCTCCATTTTGCCGGCGTCAAATAACCAACGGCACTTATCTACCTTGGTATTGTTCAGTACAATCGTTGTCTCTTTAGGTAAATGCTTGTCTAGATTATAAAAGACATCATCCACCACAATCTGGCTAGCCCTGTCATACACAAGCAGTCTCGCGCTATCTCGTGGGCGCGCAGGTTCCTGGGCAACCAACCCGTCGGGTAAATCAAATTCTATCGGTTTTGTATGCATAAATATCCATGCCAGTATACACCTCTTTGGGCTATACTATGGTGGTAATGAGTAGGGTAATTCAGCTAAACAAAGCTCAGCAAGAGGCTGTCGACACGATTCATGGGCCGCTGATGGTTTTGGCCGGTCCTGGTACGGGTAAAACACAGCTGCTCAGCTCGCGCGTGGCCAAGATACTGCAGTCAGATAACTCGCCAAGCTCTATTCTATGCCTAACATTTACAGAGGCTGGTGCACACAATATGCGCACGCGGCTGGCCGAACTAATTGGCGAAGACGCCTATAGTATCCAAATTAGCACCTACCACTCTTTTGGTAGCGAGATAATCAAATCTTATCCAGAATTCTTTAATAAAATCGAGCTAGATAGGGCAGAAGACACCCGTCTCGAGCGACCAATCGACGACCTTCAAAAGATACAGATAGTTGGCGATATAGTAGCCAAGCTAGCATACGGCGACCCACTCCTGAGTGCGCGCTACTACATAAAAGATGTCGTCAGTACTATTAGTGACCTCAAAAAAGAGCTTATCACCCCGGACAAGCTACGCACTATTGCCACAAGCAATCTAGAGCAGATTCAGGCAGCGCAGGGCGTTATCGACCAGGCAATCAACGACCAGGGCGGATTTGTACGCGGCAAAAAGGCAATCGCCCAGTACGGGCAGTTGCTCGAGGGGTTGGCAGATCTAAAAGGCGACCTAATAGAACAAGCCACAACGACACTATCCCAGGCATATATCGAAGCGACCAGCGAGGACAGCACACCTTCTCTGACTGCCTGGAAAGGTACTGGCAGCTCTGCCTGGCTATACAAGGACGATAGCGACTCCTTTACGCTTACCAACCCAGCAGCCAGCGAGAAGATGCTGTCCATGGCTACCATCTACGAAAGATACCAAACAGCCCTAAAGCAAAAGGGGCTCTACGACTTCGACGACATGATCCTGCGCGCAATAGAAGGCGTTAATACCCATAACGAGCTGCGCTATAACCTGCAGGAACGCTATCAGTACATTCTACTAGACGAGTTTCAGGACACTAATGCCGCCCAGTTCGAGCTGGTGCGGCTTATTGCCGACCATCCCTCGCACGAAGGCCGGCCAAACATCATGGCCGTCGGCGACGACGATCAGGCTATCTTTGCCTTCCAGGGTGCCGAGGCAAACAACATGCTGGATTTTATAAAATCATTCCGCGACACAAAGGTAATTAGCCTGGACCAGAACTACCGCTCAGATCAAGACATACTCTACGCCGCCGCCGAGGTCGGTGGGCAAATAGACAACAGGCTGCACATCAACCTGGACGGAGTCGACAAGACCCTACAAGCCAACCATAAATCGGCTACAAAAAATTCACTGTACCGAATAGAGGCTCAGTCTCAGGCCAGCGAGTACGCCTGGGTAGGTACCCAAATAAATCACCTGCTAAAACAAGGCGTAAATCCCTCGGAAATTGCCATCCTAGCGCCAAGACACCGCTTCCTCGAAGCGTTGCTACCGTTCCTAGCTAGCAGCGATATCCCTCTGTCATACGAAAAGCGCGAGAACGTGTTAGAGACACCGATAATCGAAGGGCTAAAGCAGCAATCCGAACTACTGCTCGCCCTCGGCAATAACAACACAGCAGCCATTAACGAGCTAATGCCGGTGGTGCTTAGCCACCCAGCCTGGGGCTTAAAGGTACAAGACATCTGGGAGGTTAACTGGCAGCTAAACGAAAAAGATACGCCCAACAACTGGGTTCAGCTAGCACTAGATAACCGCCAGCTAGAGCCGTGGGCAGCGTACTTTCTGCAGCTATCTAGCCAGATTAGCACCACACCGCTCGAGAACGTTTTAGATATCCTTATGGGCGCCCAAGAAATAGTTGTTAATGGCGCCCCCGTGACTTCGCCACTTAAGGAATACTACTTTAGTGACTCCAAGCGCTCTGTGGACACGCTCGAGTACTACGAGTCGCTGTCGCACCTTAGCCTGATCCGATCTAAACTACGCGAACAGCAAAGCATGCAGGATAGCAACCTGGGTGTCCCGGACTTTTTGGCTATCTTTGATATGTACCAGCAAGCCGAATCGCCACTAATAAACTCGCACCCACTAAACACGAATTCCCACGCCGTGCAGCTGATGACGGCCTTTAAGGCTAAGGGACTGGAGTTCGAGCATGTATTTATAATCAGCGCTATAGACCAGGCCTGGGGACCAAGCGCTAGGGACAACAATAGCAAGGTATCGCTACCGATTAATCTGCGACACATTCGATTTGTGCGCAAGGATGAGGACGAGCTGCGCAGGTTGCTATATGTCGCTATGACACGCCCCAAAGACACGCTATATATCAGCAGCCACATGCAGACAGAGTCGGGCAAATCTACTAGTCCCATCAAATACCTGCGTGAGACCGAAGACGCCATCGGTGTCTTCCCATCTGGCAACCAAGACAAAGAAGGCTTAGAGCTACCAGCGGCTCAGCTTAACCAAGCACAGGAGACATACTGGTTCGACCGCCACGTGCGCCTAGACGCTAACCTCAAAGACCTTTTGGCACCGCGCCTAAACCGCTACAAAATGAGCCCTACGCACCTCGGTGGATTTGTCGATACAACCTACGGCGGGCCACAGGCCTTCCTACTGGGTACACTGCTACGCTTCCCGCAGGCTCCTTCTGTTCCGGGCGAATACGGTACTGCCATCCACAACTGTCTAGAGTGGTACCAAGGCTCATGCACCAGCGACCAAACACCAACACGCAAAGACATCGACAAATACTTTAAGGACGAGGTTAACAGACGCTATCTATCAACGAAAGACAAGGAGGATGTTTTAGCCAGAGGTCTAAAAGCTCTTCATGCCTATATCGCAGCTCGGACCGATATGTTTAGCGGGCTTGCCGTCACAGAAGTCAACTTTAGCTCAGAAGGCGCAAGCTTGGGCGAGGCCATGCTAAGCGGCAAGATTGACCGAATAGATATAGATAAAAAGAACAAGATAGTGCACATAGCCGACTACAAAACAGGTAAACCATACCAGAAGTGGGGCAGCGAGCTAAATCTTTATAAGTACGAGCTGCAACTATATTTCTACAAAATCCTGATCGAAAACTCCTACACCTACAAAGACTACACGGTTGGCTCTGCCAGACTAGAGTTTGTCGAGCCTAATTCGAAGGGCAAAATCGTGCCGCCACTATACATAGAGTTTGACGACAAGAGGGAAGAAGAGATCAAGCAGCTTGTCCAAAAAGTATGGTCACTTATCCAAAAGCTCGAACTCCCGGATATATCCGACTATAGCCAAGACTTGAAGGGCACAAAGCAGTTCGTAAAAGACTTATTTAAAGATTGATCTTTAATATTTTGGGGTGATTTATTAGTAGCTTACTAGCCTTTTCGTGATCCTTTGGATTCGTCTTGGCATTGAGCGTGAGTCGGCGCTCTGACTTGTTGTCGCGTGCTCTGTCTATATGTACAACTTTCACACCGCTGTCTGCAAGCAAACCGAGGATCTCTGCTTCATGCGCGTCGTCGTTCTTGATAGTAAGCGAGAACTCCAAAAACTCATGCAGCGAATCTATGCGCCTCTCGATAGGTGGCAGCACCCACAGTACTGCCAGGATGATCGCCGTCACAGCTAGTGCTAGCTCTATCTCGCCGGCACCCATACCCATACCCAGCGAGGCTACCAACCAGATAGATGCAGCCGTTGTCAGGCCGCGGATCTTGGAGCCATCCTTGATAATCACACCAGCACCCAAGAAGCCAACACCACTAACGACAGAGCTAGCGATACGCGCACTATCCTCGAACGGAGCACCAATAACATCGGCCAGAATAGTAAAGAGTGCCGAGCCCACACCGATTAAAATCATTGTGCGGAACCCAGCGCTTTTATCGCGGAACTCGCGCTCGATGCCGACCAAGCCACCGACAAGGGCTGCTAGTAGTATCCTTATTACGTATTCTTCAAACATTAGCTAAATATTACCATATTTGCTTATGCAGTTTGATCAAACGTATAATGGTGGTATGAAGCACCACGCCATAAGAGCCTACCGTAACAAAGCGTTCTTCTATGGTTTGCTGCCGATACTAGGGCTTGTAGCTATCCTGGGTTTAATCCTACTTAGGTTAGAAGGCGCTCAATCTCCAGCCCAGCAGCTTCCAGACACTAGCCGCTCACAGCAAGTAGTCGTAGAGCTAACCAAGCAAGACCTACGAGCCGGCTGGGAAGAGCGCCAGGCAAGGTTCGAGGCGACTAACCCACAGTACCCAGATGCCGAAGGCATCAACTACCCTGTAGTTAATAACGAGCTCGTAGGCGACATCGATCCGGCAGACCAGCTCGTCTGGGATATCGTTGTATCACTGGCACCGACAGACGAGGTGCTGGGCTCTACCTCGGAATTCTTTGTCTACTTCGACGAGGAAGACGACACGCTCGCTTTTGTAGAATCTACCGACGAGCGCAACACCAGCTGGACTTTTGGTATTAACTACCTGGCTGTCAATTCGTTCGAGGACCTCGTGCCAACCATTATTCACGAATACGGACATATACTTAGCCTCCAGGACTCACAAACAATAGTCGACAGCGAAGAGTCAGGCATACTTAGCAGCTGTAGCACCTACCTTGTCGAGGAGGGATGCCTGGACCAAGACTCATACTTAGCCGAGTTCTACAACCAATTCTGGACCGAGCCAGGATTTGACATCCAGCGCGACAGAACAGCCGAGGAGTCGTTAGTCTTCTTCGAGCAAAATCCAGGCGTGTTTGTCAGCGACTACGCCACGACAAACCCGGCCGAGGATTTTGCAGAAACGCTGATGACATACGTCATCGAGGACAGAGGCGAAAACGATACAGCCACAGACAAGCTAGACTTCTTGGCAAGCTACCAAGAACTAGTAGACTACAGAGATAACGCTCGGCGCCTTATCGCTGCTTGGGGTCAATAGTGCACCATCTGCAGCGCAAAATAGTGACTAGCTTATTAACCCAAGACACTCTCTCTTTTAGTCAGCTCAAAGACGACTCCGTCGAAAATAAACTACACGACTACCATCTAAAACAATTGGTCAGAGACGGAATAGTTACAAAGACTGATGATGGCTACAAGCTATCCGAACAAGGCCGACGCAGTGCACTAAGTATTATCGGGAACTTCAGCGACCGCAGCGATCTTGCCTATTCGGTGCTACTGCTGCTAGTTCGTAGACAGTCAGATAAATCCTGGCTGCTCTACAAGAGGAAGATTCATCCCCTCAAAGACAAAGTCGGCTTTATGCACGTCCGTCCCAGCTACCAGGAAGATACCCTGCAGCGTGCCGCGCAGCAACTGCAGATCAAGACAGGGTTAAGTGGCACTTTTGTGCCGCGAGGAAGCGGGTTTTTTACGGTAGCGGAAGGGGAAGAGCTACAAAGCTACACCCACTACCAACTGCTTGTCTGCGAGGACGCAACTGGTGATCTACAACAGAACGATGATAGGTCAGAGTACTTCTGGGTGGACGAACCCGACTTCGATGCCGATCACATGCTGCCGAACATGGCTGGTCTAGTAGAGCGCTACATGGCAGGGGAGCCTTTCTTTTATAACGACACTTTTGAATCGACCTAAAGATATAACAAAAAAACACCTGAAGGTGTTCTAGGATTCTAAGAAAACTGAGAGGAAAACGGGAGGGTACCCGCGCATGATGGCTTACGCCATCATGCGCGGACACACTAGCAACCCATTGCTTCGAGCTCTGCGATTGCGACCTCGTCGCTGTACTCCTGCCCGCTGAATTCATCTGGGAACAGAAATTCTCTGAACTCAACGTCGACAATTTGAGCTGGGCTCACAAAGTCGAAAAGATGGTGGACGTACCCCGCACGCAATGTACTGAGGAGCTTTTCTCTTTCATCTGAGCGACAGTCCAACTCTTGCATATCCAGCCAGAAGCCTTCATCCCAAGTCGAACACTCAAAGCAAGCACGTAGGGAAATGTCTTGTACGCCCAGGCTGTCTGAGGAGCTGAGACCCTCAAAGCTATCTGGGAGACCTTGCTCTAGCCCTTGCATGCTCCACGTCAGGAGCTTCCTGCACGCTGTGCAGCGGAACAGATCAATTTCGGTTTGCACCGCATAATCCTCTCAAGTTGCATGAGGCTTTTAGCCTCAATAGCCACGCTTTGTGGTTTATATACATTAACAAATTTTTATCTTTTTGTCAATAGTTGAAAGAGGTTAAAATGCTAACTTTAACAAGCCAATAGGGCTCTGAGTCTAAGCATTGCTAATTGCAAATTTTCTTTCTCGCTGTTCACTGCTATTAACCTGCAATCACTTAGCTTGTCATCTGATGATACTGCAGGATTTTTCCAGTTAACACTTCTATATGTGCTGGTGCCGTGCGCATCCAGTAAATTGACATGTCGCTATATGGGGAAGCCAAAGATGCAAGGGAAGGGTGTCTGCCTATAGCTGCGTGTAGATTAATGGCGTTGTGCTGAGTCTGCTTGGCTTGTTCTCGCACAGCCTGCGAGGTCTCGTATGCATCGCCGCTATCAAGCACGTCGGCGTCAGCTGCAGATAGTAGCATACTGGCATTGCCGATCATACGACCAATCCTTGCGTGAGTACGCCGCGTATTACGCTCATTCAGCCGGGCTCGTGTCCGCAGAGTATTCACTGGTTGAGAAGCCTGCAAGAGCAAAGTACTCGCCTGCTGGACCAAATCTGCTCTATCCAAATATCTGGCCTGGCCAACCTCCTGCAGGACAGGCAACCGCAACTGACGACGCATTACATCAGTAGAACCTTCCGCCAGCGAATACCAACTGCTGTTAAACGCCGCAGGCGCCAAGGTCTGGGTGATAAACGCATCATCTGGGTCGTCACCAACTAGCTCTAGCAGGCTGCTAGCAGCCGCAGTCCCGCGCTGCAGCCTCTCTATACACAAAGTGCCCGGTGGCAGACTGCGTCGCCGTTCTATCTCATCAACCGTTTTTGCCTTTGGTGTAATATCGTGCAGATGATCTTTATCTGTGTCGCTCTCGTGTAGTTTTACTGGTAAATCGAATGTTCTATATATCTTGTTCATGCCCCAAAGATATACAAGCAAGATTAAAACATCAGTGAAAACCTTTTCACTCGTACCTAGCCTTAAATGGCGGGGGCTTGGAGGTCCACTGTTTCGTAGCTGTAGGACATATTAAACAGACCTAGGTCGTTCAGGCCAGAGACACTGTCTATACGGCGGTCGAACTTGTTTACTCGAATCGTTAGCAGCTCGCCAAACTCTATGTCGGACGCCTCCCAGACGGCACAATTAAACGTTCCGCAAGGCTCGTCGATGCGCGACTCTGCCACGTCAGCAAAGGCCAAGAAGTCTGCGTCGCGCAGTAACACTTGCTCGGCATCAAAGACGCTGTCGGCGTCTTCCTTAGCGATAACAAACCAATCATTAGCAAAATCTTCGTCCGCGTAATAGACACCCTCTACAAAACGAATTGTTAATGTCCCGATATTGTCTGTTAAATCTACTTGCCAGCTGTCGCTATCGTAATCTTCGAAGTATTTTAGAGCTGCGAAGTCTGCGTCGCTGTCGCCGTCTAAGTAAAACAGCTCTACAACGACATCCTCGGGCGAGTTAATGGGGAAGGGCTCGCCGTTGGGTGCGATTGGTGCCCGCTCGTTAAACCCCCTAGACTCTACTTGTTCTTGCACTACAGGCTCTTGCCCCCAGCGATCTATCGCCCCAGCCAACCATCGACCAGCAAAAAGTCCAGCAAGTACGATAGCTGCACAGATAAAGATAAGGGTAGAATGCTGCTTGATAGTCATCAGCTACTCGCGTGAGAATGTTCGTTTAATTCTGTCGCCCAGCGAGTCTCCCTCTGACCCGCTACAGCTAGCTGGGTCTGGTCGCTCGTTATAATCACTTGCACTGGCTTCTATCTGGGCATAACGACCCATAAGCACGTCTTCGTCGTCAGCGCTATAATCTACCAGCAACACATCTTCGTTACCAATAACGCTGATTGACAGCGTTCTGCCACGCACCAGCTGACCGTTTAGTACATAACGTAGCTCTGGGCCATCATCTTGTGTAACATACGTGTCGCTTATAGTCTGCAGGGTGTCAGCGCCAATGTTGTAGCCTAGATTATTAAAGAAGTGTGCCCAGGTTACTGCCTCGTCATGGACATGGACAACATCCGACACTTGGTCGTGCATGTGTGCCCTAGAGGCCGGATCACCGCTATGGTCCGGGCTGCAGGCCGTAACTTCCTCGTAGAAGGTAAAGGAGTCAAAAGGATCTCTCTGACCGTCCACAAAAACAGCAAAGTTCGCATGGTAATGCACGCTAGTATCAACCAACAATATAAAGCGCAGGCTAGCCGCCCAAAGTGCTCCTAGAATAAAAATAGCAAGAAATATAATCGGTTTAGTGGAGAGTATTTTTTTCACTAGTAATCATCATAGCAAAAACAACACTGCAAGGACGAGCAAAAAGTAACTATATCTTTTATAGCTTGCGCTTAAATGTAGTATTATAGATACATGCAATCAATATCTATTCTAGCGCATGCCGAGCAGGCTCATAGCAGCACTGGCGAATCGTTCTTGCATTTGTTCGAGTCTACCGACATAGCCCTAATGGGCTGGCTGCTGCTTATTGCCGCGACTATCGTTATAACTAAGCTGCTCCTGCGCTTCGACCTACCCAAGATCCTGCTAGCGCTAGCAGGTATTAATCTAGCCTACGGAGTGTTCCTATATAATAAGTCCCCAGCCATTGGGGCCTTGGTTGTCAGTGCTGGGTTTGCACTAACGCTGGCGATAGTAATCATAGGGCTGCAGGTGCACGAAGTACCCAGTGAAAAGAAAGGATAATCATGAGTAAATCTGATGACAAATTACAAGTACGCGTTTTTAGCGCAGAGTGGTGTGGCTTTTGCCGCATGGTCAAACAATATCTAGACGGCAAAAAGGTCGACTACGTAGAAGTAAATATCGAGGAGCAGCCCGACCAGGCAACCTGGCTCCGGGAAACTACCGGACAAGCTGGCATACCGATAATATTCTTTGGTGACGAGGAATTTGTTGTCGGCTTTGACAGGCCAAAGATCGACGGACTTCTCCGCGAATACAAGCTAGTTTAGACAAAATTTATCATATATAGCGTGTGTGAAAGATATCACACGCTATTTGTGTTATTGTATAAGCATGAGTAGACAAGAGTCACCAGACTGGAAATCATTATTATCCAAACCCTTCGACGCCGAGAGCGCCGAACATGCCAAGATTATCTTGTCAGTAGACAGCCCAGCTTGTCTCGTACCTAGAGCCCACCCAACGAAGAAGCTGATCAATATTGCCAGTTTAAGACTTAACAACCTCGATGCCGGAGTGGTTATCGGGCAAATTGTTGAGGACTTCAAGATTGTTCCATTTAATATACTCCGAGATAACCAAAGTAGCTTTGTCGCGCATACTACCTCTGCTGTAGAAGCGGTTGATCACAACCCAAGACACTACCAACCACTGACGGAAAGTTATTTTTTGGCAAGATCAATAAATCATGTTTTTGACAGGGCAGAGGACATGGACCCAGCAAACGCAGGCCTTCTACGCGAAGTTCACCGTGACAGGCTATTAAGGATTGGTCAATGCATGGTCAACGGCGCCTATGGCATAAAGAGCCGAGCTGCTTAATCGTCACTTATGAAGGGCTACAAGACAAAAGACTCTGTTGTAATCGCCTACACCGGCGAAGGAAAAGGCAAGACAAGCGCTAGTCTTGGCCTGATTGCCCGAGCACTGGGGGCTGGCCATAGAGTTGCATTTATTCAATTCATCAAGCACTGGGAGGTAGGGGAGCATGCCTTCCTGCGCGATATCCAGCCTGTCTATAAAGACAATCTAGATTTCTGCAAAGGCGGCAAAGGATTCTTCGATGCCGGAGCCATGTCGGCCAAAGATGTCAGCGACACCGAGCACAAACAAGCCGCCTTAAATACATACAACTACGCCCTAGAAGTTGCCTCTAGCGGCGAGTACGACCTAATCGTCTGCGACGAGATTAACAACGCGGTGCATGATGGCCTACTGAGCCGCGACCAACTGCAGCAACTAATAGACCAAAAGCACAAGGCGACCAGCATCTGCCTAACTGGCAGAAACTTCCCGGATGATCTGCTAGACAGGGCAGACATCGCTACTGATATGCAAAAGTTGCGCCACCACTTTGATGACAAGTTTCTTGCCAACAAAGGCATAGATTATTAACCACAGCAACTCATTGTCTGGCACTGCGATGGTGCGCAGCTAGAGCCATCCGGCGAATAAAACTGATCAGGCAAAGAGGTTCAGCTCTTTTGTTCTATTGATTGTGTTCTCCCCAAGCTTTCGTCGTATTTCTTTAACTTTAGCTTTTTGGCTGTCTGCGTCTTCGCCTGATTCTGCATCTATCAGTTCTCCGAGCTTGCTAAGCATCTCATCGACCCCGTTATTCGCAATAGCCTCCGTAATTGGGGTACCCCTCATTGCTTTACCAGCTATTCCAGTGTTAAGTGCGGACAGCATGCCGTCTAGGTCGTCTGTCAGAGCTTTTGCTTGAGCTCTAAGCTGAGCGTCACTCATATCGTGTGCAAGTCCTGTAGTTTTGCCACTAGTCTTGCCTGAATGCACATAATCCTCGACGTAATCAGGATTGACTTCACCCATACTGCCGAGCATGGTCTGTCCATCGTATTCTATAAATGCGTCAACTTCTTCGTAGTGCTTTTTCTTTGCTTCACCAATGGACGGTTTATCTGGCCCTAGATAGCTAAGCACCCTTTGATGCACCAAGCTTGTATCAAAACCTGCCCGGAGCATATCTACGAGTAGCTCTGCATAATCATTTGCGATGTCACCCTCATCTACGAGCTTCCTTAGTTCCCCCGGGAGATCGGCTATAGTGGCTCGCTTACGCACGGCGATCTCTACCTGCTTGCTGCTGGCCTTGCGATCTGCGAGCCCGTCCAGCATGGTCCTTATGTCCTCATCAGTATATAGGCTCATGATAGAGTGGATATGATAAATCCCTGAGTAATCAAGACGGTCGTTTATCGCGTAATCTTGCACCCAGCGAGGGAGGCTTGCAAAAGTTCGCATCTTCCAAACATTTTTGGGCTTCATGCCGAAAAGCTTGCCGATCTGCACATTGTTAACTTGATGACCCTTACTCTCCATGAGCCGCGCATATGAGGCTATACTAAAGGCAGTATCCCATGCAGGGGGTGCTGTAGAAACATTATTCTCTACTGCCTGAAGGCCAAGAATTTCCTCAAAAGGTCTATCAAATAAAACCCTAACGTTAAGAGGCTGCCCTCTATCAGGGTGGCCATATTGACGCATAGATGCCTCTGCAGCAGCAAAATGCCTATTGTGGCCGTATGCATCAACTGCGTATCCGCCGAGCACTTTATGCAGTGGGGCCTCTACATCAAGATCCTGCTGAATATGCTCGGCCACCTCTCCCAAGTAACGTTGCAGCTTACGCTTTGACGTTAATACGTTAATGCAAGCATCTTGTTGTTGACCATAGCCCAAAAAAGAACTCGCTAGACTCTCTATATGGCTGACTACATAAAGGGATCGTATCTGCGGTAGAGGAGTCACACTGGTTGGCCTAACTGCCGCAAAAACCCTGCCCTTAAAGCGCATTGGGCGACCTTCTCTGTATAGGCGCTTGGAAGTGTCACCTTTACCAACTGGTTCCAGATATTTTTCTACTGCCTGTTCATGGGTTAGGTGGCTAGCCATCCCTGGCAAACTCTCTACCGCAGGCGTACTTTTAGCCATATGTTTGTTACCCTCTTAATCTAGTACTAGGATATAGCAAGGTCATGGCC